>CALDDL010000164.1 GCA_937936675.1 uncultured bacterium | reverse complement strand
CGATTCTTTTATTGCACCGGCAAAGAATATATCTTCTTCACATTTGTGATTTTTTACTAATGATTTTAATTTAGCAAGATCAGGACCATCACCAATAATTACTAATTTAATTCCGGGATACTTACTTTTTATCGAATCGAAATTTGTAATAAGAAATTCATAATTTTTCTGATAAGCTAATCTACCTGTCGAGCCTATTACAAAATTATTATTAAGATCATAATTACATCTCTCTGAGATAAATTTTCGTGCTTCTTTCTTAGTAAGAAAATCTTCTTCTTTTAGATCCAATCCATTATAGATCACAACACCTTTTTCGGTGATTTTGGATTTAATAGATTCTTCTTTATTGACTACACTAACAAAAACGCATTCATCCACATTAGTAGCAAAGATTTTAAAGTATAATTTAACAAGCCCTTTAAGACCGGGGATTGCACTATAATTTTTATCTAAGAAAGAGAGTCCATGAAATGTAAAAAGGAATTTTGGTTTTATTTTTAAGAACCAAACCGAAATTGCACTTATCAATGTATTAGAGCTATTGAGATGAATCAGATCATATTGTGAGTGCTTTAAAATTTGATATAATTTTTTAATAAAATAAAGCGAATCTAATATGCTAAAATTTCTTTTAAGTTCATCCAAATAGTAATAATTTACTCCTTTTTTCTCTAATTCGGCAAATAAAAAATCGCCTGTTCCTGCTGCCACATCGACATCAAATCCACGCTGCTTTAATTTAGAAGCTAGATTTAAAACAAATACTTGCGCTCCACCTATATCAGCTTTAGTTATTACAATAAGTATTTTCATTTCTTTTATTTATTTATCCAAATGTATTTCATTAATAATATTGACTAATCTAGAAGTCATTTCTTTTATATCAAATTTTTTTGCTTGTTCCAATCCTCGTTCAATCAAATTATTATAAAAATCGGAATCATTCTCTAATTTCAAAATATCAATAGCAAAGGCATTATGATTATCGGGGTCATGAATAATACCCCCTTTCCCTACAACTTCCAAAAGAGCGGATTTATCGGAAGAAAGAACAGGGATGCCTGATTGCATTGCTTCTAATGGCGGAATGCCGAATCCTTCATAATATGAAGGGAAAATAAATGCGAATGCATTCGTGTATAAAAGCTTCAATTTCTCGTCATCAACATAATTAAAATATTTAATTATATCTTTTCGTTTTTCTATTTCTTCAATTATTTCTTTTGATAAAAATCCCGGTTTGCCAACAATAACAAGTATTAATCTACTCCCGGACCTTTTTATAATATCGAGAATTTTAATAATCCCCATTACATTTTTTCTCTTCTCTATTACACCTACATACAAGAGATAATCTTGATTTATTGCAAGTCTATCTTCAAGTAATTTTTTTGAATCTCGTTTCGAAGAAGATGAATTAAAAATTGTTGCAGAAGTATTATATACTACTCTTAACTTTTCTTCGGGTACGTTATAATAATTTACTAAATCCTCTTTCGATTGCTCTGACACAGTGATTATGATATCTGCTTTTTCTATTGAGGGGGGAAGAAAAACCGATAGATATTTTTTGTAAAAATATGGGTAGTATTCCGGGAATATCCTAGGTATTATATCATGAACTACTGTAATTATTTTTGTTTTTCCGATATTAACTAATGGAACGACTATGTTTGGAGTTAACAATATATCAATATTATACTCTTTCAATAATCTTGGCAGTTCATAATTAAACCAGATAGGTGAATAAAGCTTCATAGGAATAAACGATTCTTTTACATTTACTATCGTAAAGAACTCAGAATCAAAATTAAGTTTAGTATTTGTGAAAAGAGTATAATCATTTTTATCATCATGATTATTGGGTAATTCCAAAAGAAGATTTTGAAGATATCTTCCTGTACCTGTAATTTTTCTATCTAAAACCCTTCCATCAATTGCAATTCGCATTTTAAAAACTATCCTCTTTCAAAATAATTTGTTCTTCCCATTTTATCTGATACAAAATCAGATAATGACTTAAATACTATCTTTATATATTCTTTTTTATTGCTTTGAGAAAATGCTTTAATAAATATTGTAGAAATTAAATAAAAAAAAGAAATTGGTGCCCAAAGAGGATAATTTTTCTTAATAAAATAGAAACGATTACGCACACTATAATATAATGGAAGATTCTTAAATTCTTTACCGGTAGTGGAGCATACTTTGTGATATATCTTTGTTTCATTTGTAAAAAATATCTTAAATCTATTCTCAATCGCGCGAGCGCAATAATCCGTATCTTCAAGATAGAGGAAATATTTCTCATCTAAGAGACCTACTTTTTCAATCACTTCTTTTTTAATCAGTAAATTACATCCTGATGCAAATGAGCAGAATGTATCATTACTATTTTGCGGAAGATTAAGATCAAACCCAGAACCCTTTATTTTACTAATATATCCGCCGCTATACCATGCAACATCTTTCTTATCGAAATAATTTATTCTGCAAGTAATTATTCCGGCTTCAGGATATTCATTACTTTTATTAATCATTACCGAAAGAAAATCCTGTTCTACTATTGTATCATTATTAAGAAGCAAAACGTAATCAGAATTATTTTCGAGAGCATATTTAATCCCTAGATTATTCCCACCCGAGAAACCGAGATTCTGTTCACTGCAAATTATCTTCGAGATAAAATCTGCATATTTGGATTTAATAATATTAACATCATCTCCCGAAGAATTATTATCAACTACAACAATCCTAAAATTTGGGTAATCGATTTCCTTCAATGATTCTAAACAATCAAGAGTATCATCTACTCCATTATAATTTATTAATATTATAGTAACGGTTGGTAAATACATAATTATTTAGATGTTTTAATTAAACTACTATTATCAATATATTTTGCCGCTACTATAATTAAAATAGAATTAAAAAAGAAATGTAGTAATCCCAAAGTGTTTACAAAAAATGAAATAGCAATTATAAAAATAAATATTGAATATGACATTAAAACAACTAAAGAAGGCGAAGAACGAAGTTTATAATAGAAAGAGGAAATAAAAAAGCCCAAAAGAAAAGGGATACCACTAAGTCCCCAAATACCAAAGTCTCTATAATAATCCCATAAAGCTGAATATGTATTATAACTACTATTTAAAAATGGAAAATTATTCAAAGCTACATAATCGGTGATTATTTTTTTTGTTCCGCTTAAAGAGAGGACAAAATTAAAAGTGTAATATCCATAAGTATGCGTTTCCAATCTATTAACTGCTCTTACAAAATTCTCGGGATTCATCACAAAATACATATAAGGTTCGGTTATAATTGCATACTTTGGACTAATTTTCATTTCGGCTAAATTATAAAGATATCCGGAGACTAAAGAACTTGTTCTCAAAAATTGAACCGAATACATTAACCCGACAATCAACAAAAGGAATATCAACGCATTTCTTGGTCTTAAGGCGTTGCTTGTATAATAAACTACAACGATAGACGATAAGATTGCAAACATAAGATTAAAGCGTTGTAAAATTGTTAAATAAGAAACGAAAATTACAATTATCAAAAACATGAAAAATAATTTTTCCATCAATGGCGGCTTTGCTATAAGTATGTAACCAGTAATTAAAATAATTATAGCAGTAGCAGAGTGAATTAATAAACCAATTCCGAAGACACCCCAAAAAGCTCTTGATTGACCCGGATTATAATGGAATAGCGGAAGATATCCTTCAATTAAATAATTCCCAAGAAATGAGACTATATACATTAAGAAAAGTAGTAATATAATATTCTTATATTTTTTCTTATCTATCAATAAATTCTGAAAATAATTCCGAATTGATGATAAAGGTAAAATCTTTACTTCATAATTTTGAGAATATATAATAAAACAACCTAAAAGGAATGAAAATATTCCTATTGATAACATTAACCAGCCATAACCATTCCATTCATGCTGCAGCCGGCTAAATTTTAATTCTGCTAATCCTAATGTCAACGCCCAAATAATTGTAAATATTTTTGCGGGAGAAAAAATATCCTCTTTTCTTATAATTGGAAGTAATAGAACCAAAAATACTATTAAAAATAATATAGCAGAAATTAATGTCATTTAGTTGTTTGTGAATTTAAAATTCTTAAAAAATGAGAAGAAATCTTTTTCGGATGCACTCAATATTTTGAAATATGCAAAAACTAAATATCCTAATACTATCAAGAAACTCAAATACCACAAGTTAACTAAAGTTAATAAGTAGAATAATAAAGTCATGGATATAAATCCGTATAATATATTAGAGTTCAGAATATTATTTGACCAATTAGAAAACAAATTTTTCTGAATTAAAATAAATGAAAACATTACAAAAATATTTGTAATCAGCGAAACAGATGCGGCACCAATAACTCCATAAATTGGAATTAAATACATATTCAAAGCGAGATTAATAAATGTCGCTGCAACTACAATTATCATCCTATAATTTTGCTTGCCCGATGTTGTCAACATTAATCCAAAAGTCTCGGCATAAAATCTGATTAAAATAATTAAAGAAAATATTTTGAGTACAGGAATCGATAAAGCATATTCTTTCCCTACATATATCAAATTAATAATATTTTCAGCGAAGAAAAAGGAACCTAAAAAAAATGGAATTCCTAATATTAAAAGAAATTTATTAAGTGTTTTTCCTAATAAATTCCATGTAATATAATTATCATTGAAGTTGCGAGAAAGTACAGGAAGAATACTATTAATCATTACTTCAGGCAAAATTAGAGGTAAAAGTACAATCCTAAAAACAGCTTGGTAAATTCCAACAGAACTTTCACCCTTATAAAATGATAATAGAATTGTATCCAATTGAAAGTATAAATTTCCAAAAATTAAAAAGAGCCCAAAGATCAATACCTGGTTAATGATCTTAGAGTAGTTTGCCAATTTTATTTTGAATGATATATTTGGTTGAACTCTTAATGTATAATAAACGGTTAATAAAAGTCCAAAAAACCTTGTAATAGCAAAAATAATTGCAATAGTTATGATGTTTGTTTTATTAAGAACAAAAAATAATAATATAACAAGAGTACCAAAATTAACAGTAAAAGAAACTTTAGTTTCGTATTGTAGTTTCTCATGCCCCTTTAGAAAGCCAAATAGAAAATTTGTAATGGTTGTAAAAATCGCATAGAAACTAAACACAAAAATTAATATCTTAACATCTTGACTGTAATCATTAAGCACAATCAATAATATCATTCCAATAAAAGCTATTGTAGTAAAAAATAACTTAATAGGGAAGAAAGAACTAAAAATAGAGACGGCATTATCTCTATTCTTTGGAACTTCAGTAGCCAATAGCATATCAAAACCAAAATCAGCAAAGACTACAAATATGGAAGCAAATGTCTGCGCCAATGTAAACTGACCAAATATTTCTTTGCCATAATATCTTGCAATAAGCCAAAAGAGTATTACATTGGAAAATAATCTGAAAAATATTGAGAAAAAAGAATAGACAGAATTCTTTCTTACATTAATCAATTCGGACATTAAATAGAATCCGATTTTGATTTTATTCTAAAATCTTTTTTCAATGATCCGACTATATAATTATAGTCTTCTCTATTATTCTTTTTCATTTTTTCAAAAAATATAATTAAGTACGTAATAAAGTAGCCAAGCAATAATGATACTACTAAACCAACTGCGCCATAAATTGTACCTTTTGGTTTCGATTTTCTATCTGCCGGATGAGCTTTATCTAAAACTATTACACTAGGAGTATTTCTTACTTCTTCAATTTTTGCCTGTTCATAAAGCGGCTGAACAAATTCTAAAATTTTGTATTGTATTTCTAAATTTCTATAAATTTTCAAATATTCATTTCCTAAGGCAGGAGCTTCCTTAAAAGGAATAAATAATTTTACATCTTTTTGAAAAGAATCATTTCCATTATTTAGATCATCTATTTTCTTTTCAAGCTCTGATAATTCTACTTTGGAACCTAATACCAAAGGGTGATCTTTTCCATAAGTCTTAGATAGGACATTAAACGCAACTTCTTTTTTATAATACTCAAGATAAATTTCAGACATCGATTTTACTGTTGCCTCGATCTGTTCGGGTACTGCAACAACACCATATTTCATTTGGAACTTTTTCATCGAGTCTTCATACTCATTGATATCATTCAAATTTTGGAGATATCTTTTTTCTACGAATTGGCTATTTGCTTTTGCATTTGAAACACTTAATTCAGTGTTAATCTCATTTAGTCGATCAATCATATAATTAGCAATATCAGCAGCTTTTTGTGCACCTTTTGAAAAAACTGTTATAGATAAATTTCCCTCTTCCATAATTTCAAGTTCTACATTTGAATTCCACTCTTTTACAACTTTTTCATAATAGTCATCTTCCATATCATATTCTTTACGCAGCTCAAATTTCTTTATAATCTCATCGGTTAAGGTAGCACTCATTAATATTGCCATATAACGATCTGATTCAGAGTTTTTTCCTGTCAATGCAGCTAGTCCCTTACTTGCAGAGAAACCTTTAGCGAGATTAGATAAACCTGATATCGATGAAAGTAGATCGGTTTTTTCTGATGGTAAGACGGATGCTGTAGATTTATACCACTTGGGTGCTAATAAAGCATATAATATTGCTCCACCAGTGATCACAATGACAATCCAAAATATTAACCAACGGAATCTTACTGTATCGGTAATAAATTTAACAAAATTATTTCCAACTAAGTCTTTTTTATTTGTTTCGCTTTTGATAATATCCATTCCGAATATAAACCTAAATTATTTTCCAAATTGATTAATTAATAATATCACAGTAGCAACACTTCCAATAATACCGGCACTTAAACTAACTCTATTGAGATACCAAGAAAAAGTACGAGGTGGGTCTTTTGGTACATATACAAAATCACCGGGTTCAATTTTTCCTTTGGCATTATCTCCCGTAATCCATTCTCGAGAATCTCCTTTTATTAAAATCACTTCATCGTAATCTTTTGAATTTTCTGTGAGTCCACCTGACTTATCTACATAATAAGTTAAGTCTTTATCGTTATTATATTCGATATATCCGGGATTAGGTACTTGACCAAAAACATATACTTTATTTAAAAATTGCGGAACAATAATTAAATCACCATCTTTAATTAAAAATTTTGATGCCTCTGAATTTGGATCAGTAAGTTGTGTGAAATCCGCTAATTTTTCTTCCTTTGTAATTCTCAAATAGTTATCAATAAAGAAATAAAATGAATCTTCTTCTGTAAGATTTGAAAGGCGATTCATTGATGTTAATTCCTGCCGATCACTGATTAATAGTTTTAATAGATCTTTATTTTCCTTTTTACCATGTAGATTAACAAAATCTGAAATAATTTTATTCACACCGGAATTATATCTTATAATAATAGCATTTTTAAGGTCTGCATTTTCTTGAAAACCTCCTGCTTTTTCAATTACAGTTTTCAATGGAGTACCATCTTTAATCACAAATTGATATCCGGGAGTTATAACTTCTCCAAGAACTAAAATCTTATAACTTTGTTTATAATTTTCTGAGAATTGAACTTTTATTCTATCTCCTCTTTGTAAATTGAAATCCGAATTTAGAGGGACGCTGATTATTTCTTCACTTCCATCAGACTTAATTCTTGATACTTCAGCAGTTGTCATATTTTCATAAGCTAAATTTAATCCTCCTGCAAAAAGAATTGCATCTGATAATTTATCCCCTTCTACAAATTGAAAAGATGTTGGTTTATTAACCCCTCCGATAATTTCAACATAATTATTAATTTTATTATAGTTAGGAAAGATTATTACGTCGTCGTTCATAAGGAAAGGATTATATTTAAAGTCTCCTGTCATTCTGAATTTCAATAAATCGACATTTAATTTAGTTCCATTTGCCCTTTTTAATGTAATATCTCTAAGTGGAAAAGTTTTTATTTCCTTTGTTTTATCATCTTCCGAAGGAACGGCATTAACAGTGATTGAACTTTCTTTTTGAAATTGCATAGCTAATTGAGTAATAAAATTATCTACTCTTTGAGCAGCCATAGCTCCGAAAGAACCATTAACAATAAAATCACCACCAACTGTTACCGAGATTGCTTGAAGCATATTTGATGATGTAAGCTGTTTATAAAGGTCTTTTTCATCCTGTGCATTAAGTGTGCCTAAGGCTGTTAATATCAAAAATAAGATTAGAATCTTTTTCATTTTCACTCTTTTATTAATAATTTTTTATTTGTTTCCATATAGATTTGCGTAATACTTTTGGTAATCGCCCGAGATAATTCTCTCCCACCAATTTTTATTTTCTACATACCATTTTACGGTATCTTGAATTGCCTGCTCAAATTTATAGTCCGGAGTCCATCCGAGTTCATTCTGAATTTTAGATGAATCGATTGCATATCGTCTATCATGCCCAGGTCTATCTTTTACGTATTCAATCAATGATTCATCTTTCCCAAGAATATTTAGTATTAGTTTTACGATTTCAATATTTTTCATTTCTTGGCTTGCACCAATATTATAAACATTGCCGATTTTCCCGTTTTCAAGAACTAAATCAACTGCCTTATTATGATCTAATACGTATATCCAATCTCTAACATTAAGTCCATCTCCATATACTGGTAATTTTTTGTCGTTCAAGATATTTATGATCATCAAAGGGATTAATTTTTCAGGAAATTGATATGGTCCATAATTATTTGAGCAGCGTGTAATTACAACCGGCATTCCATGAGTATGATAAAAAGAAAGTGCCATCAGATCCGCAGCAGCCTTACTAGATGAATAAGGACTATTAGGAACAATCTGATTCTCTTCGGTGAATAGACCTTCAGGACCAAGGCTTCCATAGACTTCATCGGTTGAAACCTGTAAAAACTTTTTAATTCCAAATCTTTTCCCTGCTTCTAAGAGTACATTAGTCCCAATTACATTCGATTGATAAAACACTTCCGAACCAAGAATGCTTCTATCTACGTGAGATTCGGCTGCAAAATTCACCACATACTCGATATTGTATTTTCTAAAGAGATAATCGACTAATTCGCCATTAACAATATCACCTTTTACAAATGTATAGTTCCTATTGTTCTCAATTGATTTTAAGTTTTCAAGATTGCCTGCATAAGTAAGCTTATCAAGATTAACAATGAAGATATCATCTCTCTTATTTAGAACATAATTGATATAATTACTGCCAATGAATCCGGCACCGCCCGTAACTAAGATATTTTTCATATTAATTTTCTGTTTTAGAATGTAAAAAATCCGAATAATAATCCGGCTTGAATAAAAAATGTATCGCTATTTAATCCCGAAGGTACACCTTTAACGTCAATATCGTTATCTGCTTTCCAATCTTTATTAAAAGTATAAATATATCCGCCGCCTAATCTCAAAGCCATAAAACGAGTAACAGCTATATCTACATTTAACGTAGGAGCTAAAGTAAAAAATGAATTTTTTAATTTACGATTTATGTTATCTGTTTTCTTCCCGTTTTGCTGGACTTCATTCCAAACGTCATCCCAAGGCAATTCCCTCTTATTTTGGTAAATATCTATTTCAGCACTTCCGGCACCGATAATAGCTCCGACCGAAAATGCAAATCTATTTATATTTGTAGGAAGAGTATATTCAACCGTTAGTCCGCCTAAGCCATAACTATATTCTACTTCTTTATCAAATCCATTAACTAATTTTTTTTCTGAAGTGGAACCGCCGAAACCTATTCCGCCTAAGCGAAGATTATCAACAAGCATAATATAGGCATAACCACCTCCGCCAAGAGTAAAAACATTGGACGATAGATTATTCAGACCCATTTTTGAGATTTCGTTATTAATCGGACCTAAATCAGGAAAAACCCAAACTGGAAATACTCCCACAGAAATACCGAATCGAGATACAAGACCCACCTGATCATATTCCTGCGCATTAATATTCGGAGAAATAGAGAAATATATAATAACTGCTATTATTAGTTTTTTCATATTCATACACATTTATTCAAGAAACAAAGTTACAAATTCTATCAAAGATAAAAAATAAAGAAATAGGTAAAAAAAAGGGCTGTAAAAGTTTCCGGATTCTACCCTGCACCACAACAAGGGGAAACATTTTACAGCCCAAATTACAACAATATATATAAATCTATTAGTCCATTATTTTTCTTAAAAATGTGGAACTGTCGTCATCTTTTGGTTTATTTGTCCTTCTTTCTTCTTTATAAGTATTATCAGCTATTGAAGTTTTATTCTCAATATTACCTTGAACTCTTATAATAGTTGGGATATCGAGATCATTTACGTCATAATTAGTATTACTACTTTCAAATAAGTTTCTAGGATATCCGCCATGGGTTCCCGTTGCAGCATTTTGTTTTGCTTGCTGCTTTTCAACGTTAATTTTTCCCATAGCTTTTTGTTCAAAACCCGTTGCAATTACGGTATAAGAGATATATTCATTAAGCTCTTCTTTATTTACGTAACCAAAAATAATATTGGCTTCTTCGCCTGCAGCTTCTTGAATAATTCTATTTCCTTCATCAATTTCCTGCATAGTAACAGAAGCAGATCCGGAAATATTAATTAAAACATTTTTTGCCCCTTTAATAGAAACACCCTCTAATAATGGAGAAGAAATTGCTTTTTGAGCAGCTTCTGTTGCTCGGTTTTCTCCGCTAGCATTTCCACAACCCATCAATGCGTCTCCGCTTGCTTTCATTACTGAACGAACATCTGCGAAATCCACATTTATTAATCCCTGAATTGTAATTATATCTGATATGCCTCGAGTAGCTTCATATAGAACTTCATTTGGCTTATCAAATGCAGATTGAGCTGAAACTCCTTTATCCATAATGCCTAGGATTCTTTCATTTGGAATAACGATTAAACTATCAACAAATTGTTTTAATTCAGCGATTCCTTCTTCGGCATTTTTCATTCTTTTTTTACCTTCCCATTTAAATGGTTTGGTAACAATACCGATAACTAAAGCACCGATACTCTTTGCAGCGGCAGCAACAATTGGAGCTGCACCTGTTCCGGTACCTCCACCCATTCCGGCTGTTATAAATACCATATCGCTTCCGGCAAGTGCGTCTTCTAATTTTTCTCTGTCTTCTTCTGCAGATTTTTTACCAACCTGCGGATCTGCTCCTGCACCGAGTCCGCGTGTAATATTAGAACCGAGCTGTATTTTTGTGCCTGCACTATTTACATCCAGCACTTGTGCATCAGTATTTATTGCAATATAATCAACGCCCGAAAGTCCGCGTTTGATCATACTTTCGATGGCATTACAACCGCCGCCGCCTACTCCTACTACTCTTAATGATGCACTCAATTTTTTACCTCCCTTATCTAATTGTATAAATCTGTTTCTTTTTGTGGATTCGTATAAGTCCGACATAAATCCTCCTTGTTGTGGTTTTTTTTATAATCCTTCAAAAAATTCTAAAAACTTTCTAAATACAGATGGACCTTTTATTTTGTTTTTAGATTTTTTTTGTTTTGTGTTAATATCGTTTTTGTCCAAAGCTGAACCGGGTAAATTTTTTATTAATCCTGCAACAGTTGCAAATTCCGGGCTTTCGATTTCGCTTAATAATCCTTCTCCGAAACCGCCAGGTACACCTATTCTAGCATGCATCCCGAAAACTTCCTCAGCTAAATCAGTGCATCCATTTAATAAAGAGCCACCCCCGGTTAATACAATACCTGCTTTAATTTTATTTCTAAATCCTGATTGACGAATTTCATTATCGACAATTGAAAATAACTCTCTCATTCTGAGACTTATAATTTGTGTTAAAAGAGTAAGCGGTATCTTAACGTCCCCTCTTGCACCAACTCCCTTGATATAAATATCTTCTTCCTTAATTATTGCACCCTCAAATGCATATCCATGTTCGCGTTTTAATTTCTCTGCTTCTGAAGTAACTATTCCTAAAGATTCTCTTATATCATTTGTAACCTTATTGCCGGCTATCCCAATAACTTTAGTATGTTTTATACTCTTATTATGGAATATAGCTACGTCAGTAGTTCCGCCGCCTATATCTATAAGTACTACTCCCAGATCTTTCTCGTTTTCATCAAGCACCGACATAGATGAAGCAATAGGTTGAAGAATATATTCTTTAATCGAATATCCGGCTCTCTCCACTGATTTTCTAATATTTTGCATCGCCGGAATTGAAGCTAATACAACATGATTGACTGCTTCGAGCTTAGAGCCAGCCATTCCAATTGGGTCTTCAATACCTCCCTGATTATCAACAAAAAATTCTTCAGGTATGATGTGTAATATCTGTTGATCCGAAGGTATTCTTATAGTTTTTACATCATTATTCAGTCTTTCTAAATCACCCGGTGTAACTTCTTTTTCCAAATTGGAAATTGTTACGTAATTCCTGTGTCTAAGACTTTGAATATGCTCACCGGCAACACCTACATTAAGCTCACTTATTCCTATTCCGGCAATATTTGTGGCAATATCAATTGCCGATTTAATTGATTCTGCAGTTTTAGAGATATTAGCAACTAATCCTCTATTCATTCCTTCAGATGGAGCGACACCAAATCCTAATATATTTACAGAGTTTTCTGTCTGCTCTGCAATTACAGCACAAACTTTTGTTGTTCCTAAATCTAATCCAGCTATAATATTACCTTTCATATCCTATTCTCCGAACTTTTCACTGAATCCCTATTGATACCTAAATACATATAATTACTAAATCGCAAATCGACATAATTGATATTCTGGCTCTTTTCATTGGTTACATAAGGGTACAATGAATTAAAATAGAGTGCTTTTTTTATTTCGTTTCCTCGACCGATTAATACCGGATAAGATGAATCTGATAAATAAAGCAAAATATCCTTCCCATTTCTTAAATCAATTTCTGATAAATTCTGATATAGCGATGGATTAACTAATTTTAATGCCGTTAGAATCTTTAACCCTGTAACTAAATCGCTATTTTTTTTATAAAATCTTAACATCCTAAATGCTTCGGATGTTTTTGGATTTTTTATTAACGGAAAATCAACATACTTTGTATTTTCAAAAACAGGAATCAATTCTACATGATCTGTAATAAGAAACTGTCTTGAATCAATTAAAAGTATTGCATCAAATGTTTTCTCGGTGATGCTTATTAATGCTTTATTAAATCCATCGAGACTTAATTCGGCATTTTTTATATATGGATGTTTTTTAATTCTGTCCTTTATTGTTTTTAAATCAAGATTCTTGTATTCATTTCTATCTAATAAATGAGCATAACGTAAATAATCTTCTTTAGGCAAATAAATATTTCCTTTCAGTTCGATCAAATTAATTTGTGCTTTTTTTGCAGGCATCAAAAATATCGATAAACCTGCCACTAATGCAAAAAGCAGAACTAATAAAATCGTACTTATTATGTAAGGAAATCTTTTAGCCATTTTTAATCATCTCGACAAATTTTTCACCATATTTCCAAATATCACCGGCACCCATGGTTATGATAATATCACCTTCTTTATAAATGCTTTTTAACAAATCGGGAATTTTATTTTTATCCGGTTCATAAACAACATTTTTATGACCAAAACTTTTTGATGAATTAATTATCAACTCGCCCGAGATACCTTCAATTGGTTTTTCGCGTGCGGGATAAACATCTGTGCAAATAAAAATATCCGAATTAAGAAAGGACCTTCCAAACTCCGCATAAAAATCTCTTGTCCTTGTATAAAGATGCGGCTGGAATACAGCTATTAATCTTCTATCCCATCCCTTTCTTATTCCATCTAATGTTACATTTATTTCTGTCGGATGATGAGCATAATCATCAATAACCATAATATCTTCATCATACTTTTTCTCAAATCTTCTAAATACTCCCGTGAATGATTCAAGTCCACTTTTTATTTTATTGAAATCCACACCTAATTCTTTGGCAACACAAACCGCAACCAACGAATTTTTAATATTATGAACACCGGACATATTTAGTTTTATTCTGCCTAATTCTTCACCAAGATATTTTACTGTATATTCCGAAAATCCGGGACTATATTTAATATTAATAGCTTGTATATCCGCTTGTGGTGATAATCCATAAGTAAAAATTTTCTTATTTATTTCGGGAATAATATCCTGCAATGCAGGTTCATCCAAACATAAAATTACAAATCCATAAAATGGAACTTTATTTGCAAATTCAATAAAAGCACCTTTTATATCTTCTAAGTTTTTATAAGTATCAAGGTGCTCTTTTTCTAAAGTTGTTAAAGCAGCTATTGTAGGAGTTAGCTTCAGAAAAGTTCTGTCAAATTCATCGGCTTCAACTACAATATAATCCCCGACTCCAAGTCGAGCATTTGATCCGCCAAGGCTATTTAGTATTCCCCCTACAATTATAGTTGGGTCTATTCCGGCTTCTGTTAATACCGAACCGACCATCGATGTTGTAGTTGTCTTTCCATGTGTCCCTGCAATTGAAATACCATATTTCATTCTCATACATTCAGCAAGCATCTCAGAACGCTTTATTACTGGTATCTTTCTATTGATTGCAGATTTAACTTCCGGATTTTCTAAATTTACTGCCGATGAATACACAACTACATCAGCTTCAACAAGGTTGCTTTCAGAATGACCTTCATAGACTTTAATTCCAAGTTCTTCTAATCTATCTGTAACAGTTGATTTATTTAGATCAGAGCCGGTAATCGTAAATCCTTGACTTAAAAGGATCTCCGCAATTCCACTCATACCTATTCCGCCGATTCCTACAAAATGAATATTTTTTATTGTTTTCATCATCATACAACTATTTCCTTTTTACACAATTTCTGAAAGTTTAATTGCTTCTTTAGCAACTATATTGGCGGCATCGGGTTTAGAAAAAATTTTTATATTCTTACTTAGTAATTCTTTTCTCTCTTTATCATTAATTAGTTTTATCACTTTATCCGAAAGAGAGTTATTCAAATCTTTATCTTCAATTAATTCAGCTCCATCTTTATCTACAATTGATTTTGCATTTAAATATTGATGATTCTCTGCAACATTAGTAGATGGAACGAAGATAACGGGAAGTCCAAGAAATGACACTTCAGCTATTGTAGTAGCTCCGCTACGTGCTAAAATTAAATCTGCTGCTGAATAAAGAGTGCTCATATCATCCACAAATGGAATTACTTTAACGCTTTCTGATTCTAAATGTTTGTATTCATCATAATATAACTTACCGCACTGCCATAATACTTGAATTTTAGCTTCAATTAATTTTGGTAAGTTTTGAAGTACTGCTTTATTAATTGAGCGAGCTCCTAAACTTCCCCCAAGTATTATTAATACCGATTTAGAAGAATCTAATTTATAATGCTCAACTGATTCTTTGTGATCCTTAAGAACTAAATTAATTCTAATAGGGTTCCCGGTTAATAATATTTTGCTTTGTTCTCTAAAATATTTTTTAGAATCCTCAAACGATATATGAATCTGTTGAGCTTTTTTTTCTAAAAGTCTATTTGTAAATCCGGGATAACTATTCTGCTCGAGTAAAATTATTTTTGCACCGATAACGCTAGCAGCCCAAATTGCCGGTCCAGACACATAAGCACCGGTTCCTATTGCAACACGCGGTTGAAAAATTATATTAATCCAAAGTGATTGCATGATCCCCACAAATACTTTCAAAGGGAATAATAAATTTTCTACTGTTCTTTTTCTTTTAAATCCAGAGATCCAAATTGACTTAAATTCAAAACCACTAAAAGGAACTGCGGTTGCCTCTATTTTATTATTTGTACCAATGAATAAAATTTCAGCCTCCGGCTGCAATAATCTTATTTGTTGGGCAACAGCAATAGCGGGGAAAATATGACCGCCTGTTCCTCCGCCAGCAAATAGATAACGATATGTAGATTTAGTTTTCAATATTGAGCCAGTTTCATTTCGCCGGTTTTGAATGCTTGATTTCCAATATTTATTAAAATTCCAATTGATAGAGCGAACATTATTATTGAGGTTCCGCCATAGCTTATAAAAGGTAATGTAATTCCGGTAGTTGGCACTATCCCTGTAACAACTGCAGCATTAATAAAAGCCGTAATTAGTATATTAAATGAGATCCCGAAAGCTAAAAGCTGACCAAATTTATCAGTCGTTTTTTTAGCTATATATATTCCGCATAAAAAAAGTAAGAAGTATAAAAAGAGAATTAGCATAGCCCCAATTAATCCAATTTCTTCACCTAGGATCGAGAAAATAAAATCACCATAAGATTCGGGTAAGAAAAGATCGCTTTGTCTGCTATGACCGATACCTCTGCCTAATAAACCACCGCTTCCAAGCGCGACTTTCGCTTGATATACTTGTATATTTGGATCAATGTCATTAAGAAAACTATTAACGTAACCGATTAATCTTTCTCTGGTATGCTGAACGAACATCATAACTGTAACCAGAGGTGTGGCAATTGCTCCCATAGTTCCGAATACATGTGTTTTTTTTGCATTACCTACATATAGCAATGCAAAAGAAATAAAACCGATAATAATAGCTGAGCTAAAATTCGGCTGCAAAAAAATCATAAAAGAAACGCCAAAAACCCAAAATAAAGCTAATCCAAAACCTTTTTTAAAATCTCGAATCAATTCTCCTTTTTTCTCAATAAAATGAGCTAGATGAATTATTAAAAATAATTTCGCTATTTCGGATGGTTGTAATTTCATAAATCCGAGATTGATCCATCTTGATGCTCCTTTGACCGATGGCATAAATATATAGGTTAGCAATAAAACAATTATTATTCCGGCTAACATATATTTGCTGTATTTCTTTAGCTTTTGATATGGTACAAATACAGCGAAACATATTAAAGCAACAACTGACAATGCCATCTTTGCAAGATGTTTATTAAATAGAGAATAAAGATTATCGAATTTTACTGCACTTATAGTACTCGAGGCAGTAAAAACAATTATCCCTCCCAATAGAATAAGAATACCTGTAATTAATATTAATATTCGGATTGAAGATTTTATCATATTAATTCTCTCACTGCTTTCTTAAATACTTCTCCGCGATGCTCGAAATTATCAAACATATCAAAACTTGCGCAAGCCGGAGAGAGAAGAACTACCGAGCCTGGAATAGCTTCCTTTCTACCTTTTATTACGCATTCTTGTAATGATTCTATTTTTTCTGTTTCCACTATCGAAGAAAAATAATTATATACTTTATCTGCAGATGTTCCTATCGCATAAATTTTCTTTACTTTTTCAACTACTAAATCTTTTATCTGATCGTAATTATTACCTTTATCTTTACCTCCAAGTATCAGGTATAATGGTTTTTCAAAACTTCTTAAAGCAACCCAAACTGAATCCACATTTGTTGCTTTAGAATCATTCACAAAATCCACTCCTTCAATAGTTCTCACATACTCTAAGCGGTGCTCCACTCCCGCAAAAGTTTCAAGTGCTGCTTTAATCAAATCGCTTTTTATTCCAATTATCTTTGCAATGCAAATAACGGAGAGTACATTGGAAATATTATGTTCTCCTTTTATTTTAAGATCATCCTTACTGCAAACGATTTCTCCCCTTCCATTATTAATAAAAAATAACTCGCCGTTATTATAAAAAGCTCCGTTTTGGAGAATCTTCTTTGTTGAAAAACCGGTGAAATTTACTTTTCTATTTTTTAATTTATCATAAGTGTTCGTTTCATCTTCATTATAAACGTAATAATCTGATTCATCTTGGTTTTTTAATATTTTGTACTTTGCTTCTTTATATAGTTCAAAATTATTTTTGTATCTATCCAAATGATCAGGTGTAATATTCAACATCACTGATATAAACGGTTTGAAACTATCTATAAAATCTAATTGGAAACTAGAAGTCTCAAGTGATACGAATTCATCTTCATTTACATCAAGTGCAATTTCGGAAAATGCTAAGCCAATATTTCCGGCTATGTATGATTTCAAACCACAATTATTGATTACGTGAGCGCATAAGGATGTAGTTGTGGTTTTTCCGTTTGTTCCGCTAATCGAAATTATTTTTCCCTTGCAAAACCAAGAGGCAAATTCTAATTCACTAACTACTTTAATTTTTTTCTCGATTGCACTTTGAATTACTGGTGATTCAGTAGGAACTCCGGGACTAACAACTATTAGATCGCAATCAAACACTTTTTCGCTATGTTCATTCGTTTCATAATTTATATTAAGTCTTTCAAGCTCATCGATAGTTTTTGCTAAAGATTCTTTACTACCCATATCACTTACGAAAGGTATTGCATTTAGTTTCCTGGCAAGCTTAGCTGCGGCAACTCCGCTTCTAACTGCACCTAAGATCGATATTTTTTTATTCTCTATATTCATTATCGTATTTTGAAAGATGCTAAACTTATTATTGCAAGAATGATTGTGATTATATAAAACCGAACTACTATCTGTGGTTCTTTCCAACCGAGCAATTCAAAATGATGGTGGATCGGAGCCATTCTAAAAATTCTTCTTCCTTCTCCATATTTTTTCTTTGTGTATTTGAAATACAGCCTTTGAGCAATTACCGATATGGTTTCTAAAAAATAAATACCACCAAGAATTGGAATAAGTAATTCTTTTTTAATTAATATTGCTAAAATTCCGAAAGCACCTCCGAGAGCCAAAGAACCAGTATCTCCCATAAATACTTGTGCGGGATAAAAATTAAACCATAAAAATCCAAGTCCCGCTCCGATTAATGCCGCAATAAATACCGTAAGCTCACCGGCTCCGGGTAGGTAGATTATATTGAGATAATCTGCATATATCACATTCCCAGACATATAACTAATTAATGCTAATGCTATCATCACTATTATTAGAGTACCTATTGCTAATCCATCAAGTCCATCTGTTAAATTAACTGCATTTGATGTAGCTGTAATAATAAAAACAACTGCTGGGATATATAGATATGAGAAATCCCAATTTAAATTTTTGAAAAATGGTAATGTCGTTTCAGTATTAAATGAAGAAAATTCTGGTAGAAAATAAACAGCCGATCCAATTATTAGCCCAACAGTAATTTGTCCTAATAACTTATATCTTGCAATTAGTCCATTTGGTAACTTGGTAATAACTTTTAAGTAATCATCTAAAAATCCTACACCTGCCAAAAACACAGTACCAAAAAGAACCAACAAAATATATGTGGATTTAATATCGCTCCAGAGGAGTACGGGAATTACAACTCCAAGAATTATTATCAATCCACCCATAGTAGGGGTTCCTGCTTTAGGCTTATGAGATTGAGGTCCATCGTCTCTTACTGTTTGACCAATCTGTTTCTTCTTAAGCAGAGCAATTATTTTCGGACCGAAATAAAATGAAATAAAAAGACCCGTGATTGCTGCTAGTGCAGAGCGAAATGTCAAAAAACGGAATATGTCGAATCCCGGAGGATTGAATTTTTTATTAATGAAATCAAATAAGTAATAGAACATTATTTATTCCCGTTTTCTATTTGTTTAACAAATTCTTCCATTTTCATTCCACGAGAACCTTTTACTAAAACTACCGATTCTCTTAGATCAAGCTTATTTATAAAATTTGATAATTCATTTCTTTCTTTAAAGTAAAGCGTAATCTGTTTTTCTTTCTTTAATTGATTATAAAGATGCTTCATTGCTTTACCAATCAGTAGGACACCATTAAATTTATATTTTTCAATTTCTTGGGATAGAGATTCGTGCATCTTTTTGCTTACTCTTCCCAACTCGAACATATCTCCGAGAATTAAAAATTTGTTTTTATATTTCTTTATCTTTGCCGTTAATTTTATAGCTGCTTTAGTTGATTCAGGATTTGAATTATATGTATCGTCAATAAGAAGAATATCATTTATTTGCTTTGCCTCCAATCTGCCCTTTGTAGGAGCTAATTTTTTTGCTGCAGATTTGATTTCTTTAATAGAGATATCAAGATTAAGAGCAATAGCCACAGCAGCTAAGAAATTTGAAGCGTTTGATTCTCCTAAAACTGGTAGTATAACATCAAACTTCAATCCGTTTGAAGTGATTTCAATTTTTGATTTTCCCTCAGGCGTAATTCCTAAGATTCTTCCTTTTACATTCGGTCTCCCCTTGAAGCCGTAGGTTATTTTATTCCTAAAACTTTTCATGTTGGTTTTAAGAATTGAATCATCGGTATTCACATATATTTTACCGCCATTGAGAAGTGTATAACTAAATAATGCTGATTTCTCTTTATAAACTCCTTCTCTATCCTTAAGAAATTCTAAATGTGAATCTCCAATATTTGTAATCAAAGCAAAGTCTGGTAAAGAGATTGAAGCGATATACTCAATTTCTCCAAAATGATTTGTGCCTTCCTCAAGAATTAATATTTCTGTATCAGCTTTAGCATTGAAAACAGTTAGAGGAACTCCAATATGATTATTATTATTTGCTTCAGTCTTTACAACATTATATTGCTCGCTTAAAATTGTAGCAAGAAATTCTTTTGTTGTCGTTTTTCCATTGCTACCCGTAATCCCTATAACAGCGCCATTTAATTTTTTTCTGTATATACGCGCTAGATCGCCAAATGCTACTACTGTATTATCAACAGATACAATCGTTATGTTATCATTTTTTATTTTTTTATAATATTCTTTATTTATAACAATCGTTTTTGCACCGTTTTTAATTGCATCATCAATGAAATTATGTCCATCATGTTTTTCGCCGATGATAGCAAAGAATATTGAATTCTTTTTTGCAAGATTAGAATTGATAACTACTTTATTTGTATTCGAGTAGATGTCCGGGTTATAAATAATCGCCGAAGGAATTTCAAATAAATCTGTAATTGTTATTTTCATTGAAGCCTCATTAAATATTCTTCAGCTTTTTCTTTATCAGAGAAGTGAGTTCTTATTCCGTTAACTTCATTATAAGTCTCATGTCCTTTCCCTGCGATTAAGATTATTGCACCTTGAGGTGAATTTTCTATTGCTCTTTTAATCGCTTCTTCTCTATTTACGCATAATTCAAAATTATTTTTTTTGATTCCATTTTTTATTTCTTCAATTATTTCATAAGGGTCTTCAGTACGAGGATTATCGGAAGTAACATATACATAATCACTTGATTCAGTTGCAATTTTTCCCATTATCGGTCTTTTTGTTCTATCTCTATCTCCGCCACATCCAAATACTGTAATTATTGAGTGTTCGCTATCCGAAATCTTT
>CALDDL010000163.1 GCA_937936675.1 uncultured bacterium | reverse complement strand
AAAAGCAGGAAAAGGATTAATACCATATCCCGGCGATAAATTAGAACCGGGTATAGGGGATGCTCCAAGTACAGTAACAAATAATAATGTAAAAAGTTTTCGAGAAACTTTTAATAAAGCCACATTAACCCCATCGCAAATAGAGGCAATCGGCGAGATTGAAAAATTTATTGATAATGACGATGAGCAATGTTTTATTTTGAAAGGTTATGCCGGAACAGGCAAGACATTTCTAATCGGTGGAATAATAAAATATTTAGATAGTATTCATAGAGATTATTGTGTAATGGCTCCTACGGGTCGCGCTACCCGAGTCCTTACCGAACAACAGCAAGTTAACAGTTCTACAATTCATAGAAGTATATATTATATAAAGCAACTTAAAGAATACGAAATTAGCAATGAACATGGTGGAATTACATATAAATATTATTATGATATTGCAAATAACGAAAATAAGCATGGTACTATTTTTATAGTTGATGAATCCTCAATGATTTCAGATATATATAGTGAAAATGAATTTATACGATTTGGTAGTGGAAGATTATTATTTGATCTATTGAGGTATATTAATTTTGATGGTAATGATAATAAGAAAAAAATAATATTTGTGGGAGATGATGCTCAACTTCCACCCATTGGAATGAATTCAAGTCCGGCACTTGATATCGAATACTTAAAAGATGAGTTTAATATAAAATGCAAAACTTCATCTTTAACCGATGTAATTAGACAAAAAGAAGATAGTAATATATTAAAATTAGCCACTGAATATAGAGATGCAATTAATCAAAAACGATCTAATTACTTGGATTTCACTACTGACGAAAAAGAAATTATAGAAACGGACCAATCTAATTTCATAAAATCCTATTTCACAGTAACCAATAATAAAGTAGATGCTTCTTCCATCGTTATCACTTATTCAAATTCTTCTGCCTCTAATTATAATAATATAATAAGAGAAACATTATTCCCGGGTAAAAACCAAATAACCATTGGGGATCAAATTATGGTTGTCAAAAATAATTACAGTGCGGAAATAGATGTAATGAATGGTCAAATGGGTAAAGTAGATAGTGTAGATCCTACACCAGAATTAAGGAGCGTACCGCTGAATAAGGGAAATAAAAAGAGTGGTGGAAAGGATATTATATATGTTAATTTATCTTTCAGACGAATGTATATAAAATTCAATGATATTTCTGGAATTGAGCATAATGTAAAATTCATTGTTTTGGAAAACTTATTATATAATAGCCAAGCAAGTATTACTTCTGATGAATCAAAGGCATTATATGTGGAATTTAGACTAAGAAACCCTCAACTAAAACCTTCTTCGGATGAATTTAAACAAGTACTTAAATCAGACCCATATTTTAATGCGCTTCAAATAAAATTTGGATACGCAATTACATGTCATAAAGCCCAAGGGGGTGCGTGGCACAATGTTTTCATCGATTTTTCTGAAAGGAAAGGATTAAGTACAGAAATTCTAAGATGGAGTTATACCGCAATAACGCGTGCAGAAAAATTACTGTATGTTACTAATATACCTAAGTACTCTATACTGCGACCTATTAACATGGATGAGAATTCAATAGAACAAATTAATGATGAACCGGAATTAATTGAAGTTCATCTTGATGATAGAACTGAAGAAAATAAAATAAAACTACCTGAGAATTTTTGTGGAACCGAGCCTTTATGATAGCTATTTTTAATTCGGTAATAAAAGAACTACCCCCAAGTGTTAAATTAGAAAATGATCTGCATCATCAATTTTTAGAGCAGTATAGATTTAGAATTAATTCTGATTCTATTTTAATTAAAATTCATTATAAGAAAGATTATGTGGTTTCAAATGTAACTTTAGTTGATAGTGCAAATATTCTCAATTCTGATATAAAAGCAAATCTGCACAAAATGAAGAATAAAAAATTTATCAGTTTTAGTGATAATTCGGGTAGTGAGGCATTTGATACAAATGATGTTAATTATAATACAATATCAAAAATAATTTCAGAATATCGGAAGTACGGAATGAATATATCTATATCAAAAGTATCAGATTATCATTACAAAACAACCGTATATTTTAGAGATGAGAATTGTGATTTTAACATTTTTTTTGATTCATTAAAGAGAATAACAAAAATCATTCCTTGCAGGGAAAATTATAACAAAGTAATATATAATCGTATTTTAAAAATTCATTTTAAATAGGGCACATCTATGGGAAGTTCTTCAGATGTATTTAAACTTAGAAGAGAAGGTAAAATTGAAGAAGCATTAAATTTGGCAAAAGAATTATATAACGAAAACTCGAATGATGAATGGAATGCAAAAGCATTAGGATGGTCATTAATAGATAAAATCAAGATTTCCACAGATTTAAGTTATCGGTGTAAATTAATTGAAGAATTGAATCAAATTTAAATTGACGAGAGTGATAGTATTTTCTTCACTGCAAAAAACAGATTATTAGACCCATTCAAAATTAAAATTGACGAAGCTATTGAGCTTAGCAAAGATAAAAAGAAACATATAGAATCATTAAAATTACTCGACGAAATAATTAAAATTGACCCTTTAAACCAGAACGTTCTTATTAGTAAAGCATGGGTTATAATTAGAATATTGGGTACTAAGGACTTCGTTAATAAGAATAGCTTCTTGGATATATTTATAGATTTAAATAAAAAATTGGGGGAGGAAAAAAAGTTATTAGAAAAAATTATAATTGTTGCCTCAAATAATGCAGATAATTTAGAAAGTTATCCAAATTTGATTAAGTCATTAAATGATTTTATTAGTTCTTATGACATAGAGACATTTATGGTATATGGTTCTACAAAAATTCCTATACCGGAAATTGTATTGAAAGGATTGTATAAAAACTTAAAAAGATTTTCACAAAATCGAATTACTACAGCTAAATGGCTAAGAGATGTTTTAAAGGAATGGAATACAATTTTTCTCGAAAATGAATGGTCTCCATATTATTATGGAAGACTATGTATTTGGTGTGGAGAGGGTAGAGTTGTATCATTAAAATATTTATTACCTGTAGCCAGAACTAAGAAAAGTGAATTTTGGATTTGGGATGCACTTGCAGAAGCGATGGATTCGGATGAAGATAAAATAGCATGTTATTGCAGATCAATTACTGGAAAAGCTGCTGAAGAATATTTTAAGAAAGAGATATATTTTAATTTAGGACAAATATTAGAATTAAAAGATGAATATTCATTAGCAAGTTATGTCTATAAAAAATGTATCGATTTATATTTGGGAAATAATAAACCAGTTCCAAAATTACTTACTGAAATTATGAAATCTAATTGGTATGCAACTAATGCAATATCTGACAAGGAGTTTAGAGAATATCTTTCAAATAATGTAAAGTTAGCAGATAACTTATTATATAGGGATCTAAATATTCAAACGGGTAATTTTATAAAAGGTGATTTCAATCAGGAAAAGAATAAGTATTATTATGACGTTGCGTTAGATCTCCATAATATTGTTAAACTAAAATCTAAAGAAAAAATAATTTTAAATTCAGGTGATCCTATTAATGCAAGAATAGAAGAAGACAAACACAGGAAAACCATTGTAGTCTGGTGGGAAAAAAGAGAGGGGGCACAATGGGATAAACTTCCTCTTTTTAATGCAGTTGTAATTTTCAAAAATGAATCATTTTTGTTAGCAGCAATTTCAAAAGACGATAATGAACTATTCCCTGTTTAGTAAACAATAAGTTAAGCAACTTTTGAATTTAATAAT
>CALDDL010000162.1 GCA_937936675.1 uncultured bacterium | reverse complement strand
GAAACCGCATCTTCAATTCTTTTTGTTATAAGAGTTTCTACTTCTTTAGGACCTGCACCCGGATATACTGTATTAATTGTTACGTTAGGTATCTCCACATCGGGCATCTGATTAAGATTCAATGTGAAGTACGCTATTCCACCAAAAATGATAAAGACGAGAATAGCCATCGTCATCATAATGGGGCGGTCAATCGATATTTTTGCTAATGACATATTTTCCCCTTATTGAATCACTTTGACTTTTGTATCGTTTTGTAATTGCGAAACACCTTTAACTATCAATTTGTCGCCTGAATTAAGTCCACTTGAAATTTCAAATTCAATACCGCTTTCGTTCTTTACTGTTACATATCTCTTTTGAGCTTTATCGCCATTTAATAAAAATATAAATTGACCTTTATCGTCGCTTTTTAATAAGTGGCGAGGCACCGTAATAGCTTTATTATTTTCATAAGTAACGATTGTTATTCCGGCGGTTACACCAATTTTAATTTGATTTCCGGGATTATCAAATTCTACCTCTGCATAGAATGCTTGATGCGCGGGGTCCATGCCTAGTGATATTTCAACGACTCTTCCGTTATATTCCCTTCCTTCGATAGTTGCGGTAGCTTTCATTCCCGTTCTTATCTGATTTATTTCACTTTCTGTTACCCATACTTTAGCACGCACTTTATAAGTTTGTGCAATAGTTAATAACGGAGTTTCACCTTTAACGTTATCGCCGACTTTAACTTGAACGTCAGATATAATTCCATCGAAAGGAGCTTGGATATAAAGCATCTGTTTTAATTGTTCGTAATTTCTTTTATCAACGAAATATTTAGTTTCCGCACCATCGAAAGCCGCTTGTGATGTTTCCCCTGATTCTAAAAGTACTTTCATTCGTTCATAAGTTTTTTTAGAATTTTCGTAAGCAGCCTTTGCCTGTTCAAAACCTAGTGCAGGTGCATCAGCAGGAAACTCAATTAGTACTTGATCTTTTTTTACCGATGCGCCAATCGATGTATTGATTCTTTCAATTCGTCCACCTACCATTGCTCCAAGAGTAGTCTGTTTTACTCCATACATTTTACTAAAGAAGCTCAATTCCTTAATGAAACTTGTTTCTTTGACTTCTTGAACCGAGACAGGAATTCCATTTGCATTTTGAAGTTCACTCATACTTTTAGATTTTTCATCACCACCGCATGAATATGCAATTGCAGAAATTCCTGCTATGAGAATAATTAATTTTAATAATTTTTTCATATCTATATTCCTTTATTTTAAATTTTTGTTTATATAATCGATATACTTATCATCCAATTGCCCTGTTAATTTTTCGAGATTTGAGAGAGCTATTTTATAATCATACATCGATTGAATCCTATTAGCCTTTGCGGTGCTTAATTCAAGGTCTGCATTCTTTATCTCTAATTGTGTTCCAGTACCTTCTTTGTAACGAGTATTAGCAATTGAATATGCCTTTTCAGCAAGTTTAACGTTTCTCTCAATTGCATTTATTTGAGTACGAACTTGATTCAATTCTATCAATTTGCTTTTTACTTCTTTGATAAGAAATTCTTGAGTTAGGGCTAATCTCTCGTCTGTCTGTTTTGTAGCAATCACTGCTTGCTCTACCTTCCGTGAAGTTCTAGTACCTCTAAATAAATTCATAGAAAAGCTAAGTCCGACTATCGAAGAATTGTAAGTATTAAATTTCCATTCATCCGATGAACCTGCATAACTATAATTTCCAAATGCAGTTAGCATAGGCCAGTAGTCGGCTCTTTCGATAGCGATCATCTCTTCGTCAACGTTTCTTTTTATCTTTAATGTATTTAGCTCAAAATTGCGTGTAATAGCTTGATTAATTAAAACTTCCTCTTCGGGCAATAATGCATCCTCATAGGTAATCTCGCCTTTGATATCTATTTCGGCATTCTGATCAACACCAAGTAAAAGCTTAAGTCCGCTCTTTGCTTCAAATACAGCCTTCTGAAGATCAATTACTTTTGGTCTAAGATTTTCTACTTGAACTTCTACTTGTAAAAGATCGTATTC
>CALDDL010000161.1 GCA_937936675.1 uncultured bacterium | reverse complement strand
TTATTTTTAAAAATGAATAGCCCTGTAAATATCAAATATATTTACACTTTAGATTGGTAGCCAATGGATTTTTATAGTTTTATTCTGAGCTAATTTTTATTGGATTTTATAGAATTAACCAAGCACTCTGCTTACTGCAAAATGCTTGGATAAAATGAAATGTTTATTTGAGGTCTTTTAAATAGCCGAGAACTATATCCGGAGTGAGGATTTCGGGCAATAGTACTGCTTCTTGATCAGGCAAATAAAGTACATATAAAGGTACACTATTACGTCCGAACTTCGCTAATTCTTTAGCAATAACTTCATCTTTATTTGTCCAATCTGCCTTTAATGCTGCAATCCCCTTATCAGCAAATGCCTTCTGAACTTCTTCGCTTCCAAAAGCAACTTTCTCATTCACCTGGCAGCTTAAACACCATGCAGCCGTGAAATCGATAAATACCGGTTTCTTTTCGCTTCGTAACTGCGCTACTAATTCGGGAGAGAATGTTTGCCATTCAATTAATCCTTGAGTATGTACCGATCCCGTGGATGCAGATACAGGTTTAATATACATCAGCGACAATGCTAATGCACCGGCGAGTATTAATCCGCTAATTAATTGTGCTATTCTCCTCGTTTTTAATGATTTATGAAGCACACTCCATCTTCCATAAATCCATCCGCTTAATGAAACGAGCAATAGCGATCCGAGAAGTATTAACACTCCTTCGGCTCCGGTTTGAAGACTTAATACCCAGATTAACCATAAAACCGTTGCAACCATTAAGAATCCCATAAATTGCTTGAAGGTTTCCATCCAAGCTCCCGGTTTGGGTACATATTTTAATAGTGCCGGTATTGATGTAAGAAGTACATACGGAAGAGCCATTCCGAGTCCGAGAGCCGTGAAAATTAACATAGATACATAAGCGGGCTGACTAAGGGCAAATCCCAATGCCGAACCCATAAATGGTGCCGTACATGGAGTGGCAACTATTGTAGCTAATATTCCGCTGAAAAACGATCCGGTATAAGTAGAACCTTTTGGCGTATTCTGCCCAACCGCCGTAAGTGTTACTCCGATCTCAAAAACTCCGAATAAACTTAATCCGAATAAGAATAAAAGAACCGATAGGACTATCACAAATGAAGGAGATTGCAATTGGAATCCCCAGCCAAGATATTCGCCACCTGCTCTAAGTATTAATAATAATCCTGCAAGTGCCCAAAATGAGATCAATACTCCAAATGTAAATGCGAGTCCATGTTTTCTTAATTTGCTTTTTTCCTCGCCCGCCTGTTTAATAAAGCCCATAATCTTAAGTGAGAGTACAGGTAAAACGCATGGCATAAGGTTTAATATCATTCCGCCTATAAATGCAAATAATATTGCTAATAAAATCGATTCATCAGCTCCCGATTCATTCGATGCCTTTAAACTTGTATCCGGCATTGATTCCGAAATTCCTTGATCGTTAGCGTTTGCTAAAGTTGCAGAATCTAATTCAGCCGAATTATTATCAACTGAAGTATTATCAACTCGAGTGCTATCAATTGTTTCCGCAACTGCAGCTCCCGATACCACTTTCCCCTTTTCAATCTTGAGGTTCAAATTGGCTTTGATAACATCAGGTGGGAAACATGATTCATCATCACATGCCTGAAAATTTAATTCAATCGGCACTATATAATCACCCGGTGCTACATTTTTAGCAACTACAAAATTAAGTGAGATTGCAATCTCTCCACTATAAATTGATACCGGTTCCGGAGATACTTTTAACAATTCATCTTTCGGAGTAGGATATATTACTTTAGAAATAGGAAATGTTTTATTTCCCGAAGTTACCGTTACGGGAATAAGAAATTCATCATACGGTTTATTGGAATTTATATGGAATCCATCTTTTATATCAGCGATTATTTTGACTTCAAAACTACCGCCGACTGAAGATGTAATACTATTCTTACTCAACTTAACTTTTACTAAATCCGTCTGAGAAAAAGAACTAACGGCACTAAATGCTAAAATGACTAAAGCATATAAGCCAATTTTCCTAAAA
>CALDDL010000160.1 GCA_937936675.1 uncultured bacterium | reverse complement strand
GTTTCAATTCTAGTATAGTCCGATTAGTACCCGCCAAAATACGCCTATTTTGGCTCATATTCAAATCTTTTTTCTTACTTTTTAGCGTCTATGTACAATAGTGCTATAAACCCCCGTCCTAGACGACTTTTATATAAATGAATCAATTTCGTTCTTCTCTTTACCGATTATTCCTCTATCGGTATAATTCATCGAATCAAATTTATAATAAATTATGCAATCTTCCTCTTTTTTTATCCGCTCTTTTATTCCACGTTTGATCTCTTCAAACTGCACTTTAGTTACTTCGCCTTCAAATACGGAATTCTGTACCCAAATTAGATGCTGACGCAAAAATTTTAATACTTTTGCACCCCTTTTTTGCCCTACGTCATAAACCAATATCAAATACATTTTACCACCATATCTTGAATGGTTTATATTCTTTCCCTTCCACAATATGCTTAATTATTTTATAACATTCCAATCGTATCAAATGACGGTAACTTACCGATTTCTTAAGTGTCCGATGTTTTATTGTCGTCTTAAGTCTTTCATCATATTCGCGCAAATAAATTTTTCTTCCCTCCTCACTTAAATAACAAAAATTCATCTCTTTATCGAAATGCTTATCCTGAATATTCTTTTTATTCAATAAAGAAAATATTAATCTATCGGTGAGCAATGGTTTGAAAATTTCTGCTATATCCAATGATAGAGAAAATCTACGTTCTCCGGGTTCATGCAGAAAACTTATTAACGGATTTAATTGCGTCTTATATATTTCGCTCAATACGGTGGTATATACCAACGAATTACCAAAAGATATTAATGCATTAATCGGGTTGGTAGGCGGATGCTTTTCTCGCTTTTCAAACTTAATTTCGGGATTAATAATAAGATTCCACGAAGTATAATAATCGGATCGAATATTGCCCTCGATACCCATAAGTTCATTTATCTCTTCAGTCGAGTCTATTTTCAAAATTAATTCCTCGGTTTTCTTAATGAAATATGATAAATCTTTATCCCGAGAATTATAATACAGCAGATTCTTGCGAATGTTTTCGGCAGATCCTTCAACAAATTTTTTGGCGAGGACTATTCTTTGACTTAAATCCTGATAAGCATTTACCTGTCGCACTAATAATTTTCCCGAAATGAACGGTTCGCGAGGATAGAATGATCCGGTATAATAACCATAGTAATTAAAAAGGTGTAAGGTAATCTGCTTTTGAGCAATGTAATTCAAAAATTTTGTATTAAAGCGGAGTTCTGAAAAACAATATATAGCTTCGATATCTTCAACAGGAATCGGTTTGCGATTGATACGTACGGGTTCGCTTTCTTCGGTTGTCTGAATTTCGGAATCATCCTCGACTTCAATTTCCTCATCACTGATTACCTCTTCAGGTTCTAAGTTTTCCCCCGGCTCGAAATAGAGGGTATTATCTTTCCTGATTAGCTTACCGCTGCTGAATATATAATAATTCCTTTTCATGGTTTACACATAGCATAATTCATAGTAAGAGCATTCCTTACAAAATGGTTTATTAATAATATCAGGTGGTATCTCCATTGAGAGAATTTTTTCTATTGCTTCAATACTTATTTTAAGTTCCACGCGGTCTGCCTCGGTTAGTTCCACTTTTATTTTTTGCTTCAAGAGAGGATAATCGATCTCGGCAGTTACTCCTTCAATTCCTTTAGATTCAAGTACGCTGATATAATATTTTACCTGCCATAGATGAAGCTCTTCCATCTTATTCGATTTCTTGATCTCATGAATTACTTTGTTTTTCTTATCATAAAAATCTAAGGAGATGTTATCAATCCTAATTTCATGCTCCTTTCTATCATAAGAGGATTCGGAAATATATTTACCCATTGCGACATTTTCGGAATTGTGTTCCATCTGAATAGTATTAGCAAATAACCATAGATGACGGTGGCAATGGAAATAATAATTAAAATGAGTGCCTGAAAGGGAACTAGTCAATGAATACTCCGCTATTATTGAGTTTATCGATCTCTAAACCTATCTCTTCGCTATATTCCACCTCCGCTACGAAATAATGAAAATCATTTCCATAAACACTATAAGTCCGGCGTGTGAATCCATTGAGCTTTTCTAATTTCATTTTCTGACCGATAGATATTGAAGTAAAGCAATTCGATGCTTCTCTATATGCTCGATCATCCAGATACCGCAAATATTCCTCTTCAATTCTTCCCACGGGGATTACCTGATAATTTTTTATTAACTCATAAAATTCATCATTATCTTTTTTATCAAAAAATGGTTGCAAGGATTCCACAGTTCTATTAAATGCAGATTGAGTCATATCAAAAATCTGTTTATCCTTTTCATTCCACCCTTCGGAATAGACCTGATTAACTAAACCATCGACTGAGGATTCCGAAAGAATAGAGACTTGAGAGAGTACCTCCAAAGTCCTATTTAATAATCCGGATTCATAAATATATTTATCATTTTCAGAGCCGAGACTAAAAATTCTTACTGGTACAATTCCTTTGAGTCCTTTCCTATTAACTCTTCCGAATCTTTGCAGGAGCGCATCAATGGGTGCAGGCTCGGTAAACATTGTATCGAAATCTATATCCAAGGAGACTTCTATAACTTGAGTGGCAACTAATAAATTCGGCAGCCGAGTATTAATTGCTTTTTCAATTTTCTCCCTGTCTCTAAGAATAAATCTGCTATGGAGAAGAAGCTTATCATCGGATTCGAGAAGGGAATATACTTCCTGAGCACGTTTGACGGTATTACAAACAACGAGTACATTTTTACCTAAATCAATTTCGGATTGAATTTTTTCGATATGAGAAAGTATATCGCCTTCGAGTAATTCAATCCGATGACGCACGCGTTCGTAGATTTTTCTATCCTGTTCATATTCGGAGATATTAATATGATTGATCCCGGGAATCCTATCCTGAATATAATTTTCAATAAATGAGGGGAAAGTAGCCGACATGAAAAAAAGATCGCACTTAAGTTCTATTAGTTTTGAAATGATTACCATAATTAAAGAAGTAATATTTGCGTTGTAAACATGTATTTCATCGAATATTATTGCACTTTGCGCCATTTCAGAATAGAAAGCTTCCCAACCTTTTACTCCGAAAAAATATTTTATAATTTGAAATGGCGTAAGGATTTTAATTGGATGATAAATTTTCTTGGAAAGATTATTAATTGCTTTGGCTTTTTCTTGAGCATCCTGCCACGTCATCGATTCGGTATTTAATAAATCGGCATAGATAAAATATTCTGCTTTTCCATGAAGCATAGCACAATTCTCATCGCCAAAATATTTTGAAAATCTTTTATGCATTGCATTAATACTGGCAGTATAAGGGAGGATATAGAATAATCTTTTGCCTTGAGAGATTTTATCGCCAGCCCAAAGGATTGCCGCTTCGGTTTTACCGGAGCCCGTGGGAGCTTTTAGTATTATAGAGCCGGCGGTTTTAGATGCCGCTTCTTGAAAAGTATGATATGATTTTATCTGAAGCAATTCACGAACCGATTTTTCTATCTTTAATATTTTCTTATTGCCGGCGGATGCGGAATGATCGCAGGCGGTTAAAAATCCTTTTAATAATATTCCATAATTTTTGTTTTCGAAAGAGGGTTCGCCATCTTCGCAATTATTATAATATTTTAAGGTATATTTTTTATAAGTGTCTTCTAATTCATCGGTAGAAAGAGGGAATGAACGTAATACAATCTCTTTTCCATTATATTTTTTTGACCACTCGGGAATTAATTCGGTAATAAAGATTCTAATATAATCGAGCGAATCTATTAATTCATTTTTCTTTTCGATAAATCTTTCTTGACCGGAATTAATTGTAGTAGGGAATTTTTCTCTAAGTTCATTAATATTTTTATGATGAGTAATAATAGCAAGCCCAACGGCGAATCTATCGTCTTGATTAAGAAGTGAAATATAATCAACGAAGCAAGCGGAAAGGATTTCATGTCGATAGCCCCATTTGCCCCATCTTGATTGGAATCCGGAAGCTGATTTGCCGAGATCATGAAGACAGATAGAATAAAAAAGATGATCATAAAAATCGGGAACACCGGTGATCTCCGGTGCTCCCGTATATGTATTTTTCAAATCGGAGAATATCGAAAGCAAATTCTCCGTATGATTAATCAAAGATTCGGCAGGGTCTTTTTTAGCAAGAATATCAACCGCCATGGAACGAAACTCCCCATTCTTTTTCTCTATCATAATAGTAAGCCAAAGAAGTTTTGATCGGTTTTTTAGAACGAGTCATACCGCTAAAATCAGTCTCTACTAAGCAGTACTGTTGAACACCCTCGGTTCTTCTAGGAATTTCGGGAGAGATATATTTAGGAAGTGCTTGAATTATCCCATATATATCAGGATCGTTAAACTCGAAGAGAGAACCACCGATATGGATATTGCTTTCCTTCTCCATCCGGATTTCTTTAATATCGCAGACCATTGCTAACTCGGTGGACCTGCCGAGAAGCAGCGGATAATGCGGTTTCAGAAAATATTCTTTATACGAAAGATCTTTTATGTATAAATATAATTCCGGTTCAAAAAGGATTTCTCTTTTTACTACGTTCTTATTTATTGCCGTATTTTTAGTTTCATAAATGGTTTCAAGATCGATAGCTTTACCATTAGAAAAAAATACGTATCCGATTTCCAGATCGGCTGGTTTTACGGGTTCGCCCTTAGCAGCCGAGATTAGCCCATAGATAGTGGAGAGAGGCGGAACGGGTAAAGTCGGTTGATATTGGAACATTAATCCGGGATATCGGAATGAAGAAGTCCAACCTCTAATATGGATTCTAAGAAATTCATTCATAATAGCCTCCGATTATAAAGAGATATTCTCTGCAAAATTTTCTGCAGCTTGCTTAGGAGACGAGATTTCGATCTCTATAACATCGCCTAAATCATTTTTAAGATTCTGCAATTCATCAATAAGTCCGGGTAAGAATCCTTCGTGTAAACCGATATAGACTTTGCTCTTGATTATATCTTTATAGTCTTTAATCACTTCCTTAATTGCGGCAGTATTAATAATAGTGTTCTTATCGGCGGAAGAGATATTCATAAAGATATTATTGCCACCTTCGATTTCGGCGAGAATAATAAATTTAGGAGTAACGTCAGTATGATGAAGAGCCTGCTTAGCACCACCGGATAGAAACGGGAGAGCTTTGATAGCATCTTTTACTCTTGATAGCCGTTCTTCATCAGGCAATTTATATTCATCATTTTCTAAAGTTGCATTGACGGAAGTAAGAGAATCACTTAAACTATTTGTAACATATTCTGGAGTCAGATTCTGAAAGCCCGTCTTATTTAGTTGAGAGAATACGCCTACATTAGTTAAATCCAATGCGAAAATACCCTTAAGGACGACAGAATAGAATTGATGTTCGAATGGTACGGGGTCTCCTTCGTGACGAGCCATTACGCCAAAATCATTTGTAGGATTTTGTGGGAATACCGAAAGCAGCGGAGAAGTTTTTAGAGGAGAAAGCCGAGTGAGAGTGCCTCCTTCACTTTTTTTACCGGCACGCATATATCCAAAAAGATCATCGTCTTTATGCTTAAATGGATTAGCGGCGGTAAGTGCTATTTTGGTTTCGCGAGTAATAGGGGAGAGGTCCCAATTAAATTTTTCGGCTAAAGTATTTCTCCACCAGAATCTCCAAGCTTGAGCCGAGACATAAGGGAATAGGTCTTTGCCTCTGCGGATAGATTTCACCGCAATAGTGTTTTCTGTTCTTGCACCTTGATCTGCGCCTGCATTATTAAGTGCCGAATGAGGGGCATCAATTAGTACGAATCCGATAATGTTCTTTGTCATTGTAATTCCTCCGAAATAATATTTTCTTGATTTGGTTCGTTAGATTCTTCTTCAATTTCTTCTTCAATCTCTTTAATTAAATTTTCATCTTGAAGCCATTGATGAAGATTTTCATAAAGACGGAATAAGATTAAGTCTCTTGTCTCAGTCCACCCTCTATAACCTTCAGGGAAAAGATTTTCTACATAATCATCAAAAGTGATTAGAGGTGAATCCGCCTTTTGTACTATATTCTCTTTGACGAGACGGAATAAAATATTCCTGAAATAATCATAACTTTTTACTGTTTCTAATTGTGTGATTCTTTTTTTGCCGTTAGGATGATTGCGGATAATCTCTGCAATATCATCTGCTATTTTTTTGATAGAATTAATCCTTTTTGTGGACATATCTAAAATCTCCTTTAAATAAATTATTACTAAATTCCATTTACAAAATGTTATTCTGGTTCTTGTGCTGAAAAAGTTTGGCAGAATTGATTCATACTTCATCAGTTTTTGATAGACCGTATTTGAAAGTTTTTTATACGGTTCATCGATCTCCTTTTTCGATTTGTAATAAGCTTTAGAGACGACCGAGAGCCAATCGGTAAATTCGGAAGAAGCTTTAACTTCGAGAAGAAATCGAAAAACCGAAGCGGGCAGATCATGAATTTCTACAACATTATCAGGTGGCTTAGGTGGTTGAGTGTAATTATTATATAAATACAATCGAAGAGAAGTATTTGTTTGGCTCCACCTTTCTTCATAAGACAAAATTATTTCATTGGTTAAATGAAAAAGAGCATTATAAGAATTAGAATATTTTTCATTATAGATACCATCGTAATTTGCAATGCTTATTTGCCTAAGAATATTGTCGATAGATTTCCGAGCCCAAATAAGAAGTACTTTAGGATTATTAGAATGGATTATTCCAAAGAACTTACCAACCTTATAAGTAACAAGAGGGGAGCATTGAGCTGCGAAAGCGCACATCGCACAGTAATCTGCCCCTTGAGAAAAGTGTGAAAAATAATTTGATTTTTCATATCCTATTAATGGGACAGAAGTTCTGCTCAGTGAAGCAGTGGCTTTATGCTTACCACAAGATATGCAACTACCTCCGATCAGGTCTTCATCCGATATCTCTAAGAGTGGATTGAGAAATTCTTCCAATCGTTCTTTCTTCTTCTCTCTGCTTGCGGCAGATGCATGAGTAACGTGTGAATTACTGGTAAAAATAGTATTCAAGTTTTTTACCCATTGCTCCTGTAAGAAAAGATTTAAGAGGAGATCTTTTGTATTAATTAAGTCATCTCGAGTAATCTCTTCGGGTTTGGATCTGCTATTATAAACCATAATGGCAGAAATCCCCGAATCTACGAATGGATTACCCGTCCAGCAAAATAAATTCATAATTCCCTCGATAATTAGTTATTCTTTTTTGCTTAGTTATTTTGTACTTATTTATTTCAATTTGATTCCAATATATTTTCCGGTTTCAATTTTCTTTTGCTTCAATATTTTCTTCCGGTTTCAATTTCTCTTTTTGGCTTCTTCGGCGAGACCGAATCCCATGCTGTTTTTTTCGCCGAATCCCGCCTCATATCCCACTACCATCAAAAAGGGATCGCCACTAATATAAATAGGAGCCGTATTGCCGATGATATCGATATCGCGCTCATTCGCCTTCGGGATGGTTACTTTCTGAGTGATTCTTTTTCCTTTACTCTCTTTCTCTTTTATATAGTTCCGATCCCACTCGATCGATACTCCCTCGCCGTCATATTCCAATTCCGTAAGTGTCTCATATTTTTTTATCAAATTATTATTGAATGCCCTATTGATATCCTCGATATTTTCATTATAACGGAGGAAGTGTTGAATCAATTTATTTTTTTCGTTTAGCCCGTCAGTCCGAGTTAGAACCAGAGGTGAGAGGAAATTGAATTTCATATTGTGCGAAAACTGAGGAGGAGGAACCACCTCGGCTTGCTTGATTTTTGCCGTTATATAGATTTGATTGAAACTTATCTGAATAATTGGGTCTTGATGAATCCCCGCCAAGAGATGACTGATAAAATCATTCATCAAAGGTGAAGAAACGTAAAGCTCCATATCACGCGAGCGAAGCATAAATGAATTATTAGCAACCCGATCTACATTAAACTTGAGTGCGAAGGTGAAGAACTTAAAAGCGCGTCCCTTAGAGATATAACCTTTATCGTGAAGGAACTCGGCGAATTCGGGAGTGCTTAATTGTAGTTTCTGATAGATTGCCGATGCCAATTGGTAATTATAATTAAGTGGAAATGAATTGCTATTTTGAATCTCTAACGCCAGATGAAGTCGCATAATTCTCCATGTATAATTTTTTTAGAAAAATGGATTAAGCCATTAAACTTAAAAAATAAAATGATAACAAAGTATTTTTTTCTACTATTATTAAAGAGAGGGAAAAGAGAAAATTTTCCGGAAATTTCATCATGTATAGAAAAGTGGCATTTTCTATACATGATAACCCTCTCATATAATAAAAAGTAGCATTTTCTATACGTGATTACCCTGCGGGTGGGCGGTGGAGTATGAGTTAGTGCGGTGGAGTGCTGAATGGTGCTAAATAATGCCAAGTGGTGCAGCTTAGTGCATTCTCTAAATATTATTTTTTATGAAATATTCGAAATTTGTGATTCGGTTAATATCTGCCTTATTGATTAAGAAAGGTTCCACATCTTTTATAAGTAAAGACAAATCAGCACTGCTTATTCTTTCCAAGAGTCTCTCCTTTAATTGAGCAATATTTTTTATCCCTCTGCTTTTTGGATCGAATCGATAGAGTAAAGAAGTAAATCGATTCGTTTATTTAATCTCTTATTGGAAAAAAACTCAAGATATCGCATCAATGTTTCTCTGTTAATTTTTTCATTAAACTCGGTATAATTTATCCGAAGTTCATCAATATGAGCGGCAGTCGATAAGTGAGCATTAAGGTAAAAATAATCTAAAACTGCCTTCTCTGTATTTCGGTTTTATACTGTAAACGATATATTTAAGAAATAAAAATAAAGCAAGGGAAATTTAAGCGATGCCGTATAGTTCAAGTGAGGGGGATGGGTGCGATAAAGTGCAGAGCGGTTCAGGAGGCAGCATTGGTAGATATTAATAATCTCCAATATTTCATTTCTCCAAGATTAGGATTATATTTACATAAACAAGCTTAATAAAATGTAAGTATAGAGGATGAAAATCGAAGAACATATTAATTATTGGATAGAGAATGCTGAGCATGATCTTTTGACTGCTGAAGCATTGTTCGATTCAAAAAAATATGATTGGGCATTATTTGTAGGACATTTAGTTTTAGAAAAAGCTTTAAAAGCCCTGTATGTAAAAAAAAACGAAAATTCTATTCCCCCGAAAATACATAATCTTGTAAGACTTGCTGAATTATCATCATTAAAAATTGATGAAGATATAAAATTATTTTTTGATCGGGTTAACGACTATAATCTTGAAGTTAGATATCCGGAATATAAAAATGAATTTTATAAATTTTGCACTAAAGAGATCGCCGAAGAAAATCTATCTAAGATTAAGGAATCATTTAAATGGATAAAATCCCTTTTGAAATAAAAAGTATTATAGATAAGTATCTAAAATTACTTCAAAAAAATAATATCAAATTGAAAAGCGCATATCTTTTTGGGAGTTATTCGAGAGGTAATTATACCAAGTGGAGCGATATAGATATTGCACTCGTATCCGATTCGTTTGAAGGGATAAGGATGAAAGACCGTGAAAAGATTAGAAAAATTACTTTGAGTGTCAGTTCTTCGATTGAAGTACTTCCTTTTAATACAGAAGATTTTACTTCTGAAAATCCTCTCGCAAAAGAAATAATGAGCACCGGCATTCTGCTAATATAGGATGCAAAACGGTGCAGCCATTACACTATTTTTTATTAGCGAGTCCGTTAGGGTATGGATGCTATGAGTCCGTGTTATACTTGATAATCATTATTTTCTTATTAGCATATCCGAGGCGGGGATGCCTCGGAGCTAAAGTATAACCGTATAATTTCTATTTCTTATTAGCTAAGCCTTCGGCTTTGATTAGTTCGGCATCGATCGATCCGATAATTATTTTCGTTTGCACTTTCACGGGTATTCTATTATCATCATCGCTCAACCATACGAGTATATTGCCTTCGCTCTTGAATAGTCCGCCTTCAACGATAATCGGTTCTACGATTATGCAATTATATGTTCCTGCCGCCACTTCAATCTTTTCTTTGCCACGATAAACTACATCGAGCGGATAAACTTTATCTTTATAAAAATTCTGTAATTTAAAAACTTCTCCCGGTTTCATCTTCTCGAAATTAAATGTACGTGCAAGATAGAAAGCCGATACTATATCATTAACGTAAAGCGGAATATCATAAGTGCCTTCGGAAGTTTTTGCTTTCCCTTTCCGATGATCGAAATAGGCGGAGAAATCACGAGAGTATCCACCTTCTCTGATATGCTGTTCGAATCTCCAAGGAAAGAGTCCCTCTTTATCAAGATACGTTTCATATCGATCGCGAACTTTATACAAAGGATCGAATCCGGAAATAGAATTAACCGTGAATGTGATATTATAAACATCACGACCAGAAAGTTTAGTCATTCTCGGAATTGCCATCTCGGCGATACCGGCGGTAACGAAGCCATACTTCACTTCGAATGTAAGTTTTTCGCCGACTTTGAATGCATCGTTTTCGATTGTTCTAAAATCAGTTTTCTGTGCCGAAATCATTAGCGGAATAAGTGCCAATGCGATAAAAATTTTATTTATATATTTTCCCATTTGGAATTAATCTCCTGAAATACTTGGTTAATATCGATAGTCTCCATACAGTCTAAGCAATCGCCTTTAGGAGTGAAGATAAGTTTCCGCTCGGTATAAGGACCCCAGCGGATAGGGGATGTGGCTTGTGCTTTTGGATAGAATCCGACGATGAATTTTCCGAGTGCTGCTGCTATATGAATCGGTCCCGTAGAATTTGCTATCATCAAAGAAGCTCTATCGATCAGTGCTATTAAAGAACTTAGGTCAAAAAGACCCGCTGCGTTATGTACATTTTTTTTTACAACAAAATAAGATGCAAGTTCCTTTTCAGCGGGTGAACCTGTGATCAATATCTCAATGTCCAAACTTTGTGCCAATAAGAGGAGCAATTCTTTAAGGTGCGATTTTGGCAGATCAGATGCGCTTCCGCCGCTCCCGGGGTGTATAATCACGATTTTCTTCGAGGAATCGATCCCTTCCGAAATAAAATATTTTTCGATAATCTGTTTACTATTTTGGTCGGGTTGTAGATTAAATGCTACGTTTTGATAAGTTGGGATTTCGGCGATTCCAAGCGGAGCGAGCAATCCTGAGTTATATTCAAGCTCGTTTTTTAATCCATACTTCCGGTGTTCATAAATTTTTTTATTGAATAAGAATGAATACCAACGGTAACCCGTGCCGATACGCATCGGAATGCGAGAATGAAATAAGAGGCGCGCCAAATCGAATGTGGGATATGCGCATATCACTACATCAAACTTTTTCGAGAGTGTAAGTTTTTTTTTATCGCCGTTATAGATAATCACTTTATCGATCGAAGAGCAATTCTCGGCGAGCGCACGTGTATAACCGTTTACTAAGAAAGCTATTTTGGAATCGGGGAGATGTTTTTTAATAATCGAAGCAAGAGGAAGAGTTAAAACGAGATCCCCTATTCTATCAGTCCGCGTTATTAATATATTTAATGCGGACATTATAAAATATGGCTTTTAATTTCATTAATGCGTGCGAAATATTTTTCGGCATTTTGAGGTTTCTGCTCAATTAATTTTTTGTAGTGATTGATTGATTCGGGATAATTTTTTTGAGCGAAGAAAATTTCTGCAAGAGTTTCGGAATAGATGCCGCTTGCCGAATAGGAATCGGAATAATCTCCATTGGTAGAGATATCTCTATCATCGGAATATTTTATTTTAGCATTACTAAGTCGGCTGGCTAATTCATCTAGATTATTATCGATCTCGAATTCATCTACGAATTTTGGACCTTTCACCGTGGGCTGTTTCGGAGCGGATTTAATAATAGAATCGATTGCATTATTATAATAATCCAAAACTTTTTCGGAGCCGAGAAGTCGCGCACCCTTTGCGGCATTGTCCTTCGCCTTAAATACGTTGCCGGTATTAGCAAGAGCAATAGAATAGATAAGATAAGCCGTGGCGTAATTCGGAAAGTTTTTTATTCCCGCCTCGAGCAGTTCGATAGCTTTTAAGTAATTACCCGAATCGACTTCATAAGCCGCGGCGCAGCAAAATAGCGGCGATGAATTTTTGTATTCAAAAATTAATTTTACTTTATCTATTGCGATATCTTTAGTATTAAAGTTCACGCTTTCTTGCTTTGGGCTGCTTGCTTAAATGATAAAAAACTAATACTAAAAAAACCAACAAAAAACATTAACTGAAATGGAATCGAACCGAACTCCATAAAATAGATAGAAGCGATAACTCCGATAAAACAATAGATGGCAAGTATCATCTCCACATAAGCGGAGCGATCTACTTTTATATTTTTTCCGTAAGTAGATTTTTTTGTTGTATCGCCCTTATCCTGCACTTTGAATTTAGGAGTCCTCACAAATTCACTTTTATTGCCACGCAGACCTTCAACAACGGCACGGGTATTATTAAGCGAAAGCCCCATACTGCCCGCCATAAAAAGAGGGAAGAGAGCAATCTTTCTGCGCCAATCTTCATATACGTCTCTCTGCGAATAGAAATAAAAAGTAAATGAGCTAACGAATGCCACAACGAATACAGCCATAAAATTAAAGAAAGTCCAATACGGTCCGGCATTCTTAATAAATACTAGCGGAACGTTAAGTATCCCCGCAAGAAGAATAAATGGGAACACGATATTATTAGTCAAGTGGAAAGTTGATTGCAGTTTAATTCTAAGCGGCACGTCCGATTTCCAAACTAATGGAAGAATTTTTTTACCTGTTTCGATTGCGCCTTTAGTCCAGCGGAATTGCTGAGCTTTAAGAGCATTCATTTCGGCGGGGAGTTCAGCCGGAGTAGTATAATCGCGCAGATAAACAAACTTCCACCCTTTGAGCTGAGCACGGTAGCTAAGATCGAGATCTTCGGTGAGAGTATCGGAATGCCAATTGCCCGCATCTTCGATACAGTCTTTACGCCAGACACCGCCAGTGCCATTAAAATTAATAAAGAACCCGGCTCTATTGCGAACGGTCTGCTCGATAACGAAATGACCATCGAGAGCGAGCGCTTGAATACGTGTAAGGATCGAGTAGTCTTCATTCATGTGTTCCCAACGCGATTGAACGAGTCCGATATTATCATCCTTAAAATAAGGGAGAGTGGTTCTAAGGAAATCTTTCGGCGGAATAAAATCTGCATCGAAAATTCCGACATATTTACCTTTGGCAACTTCGAGCCCTTCCTTAAGCGCACCGGCTTTATAGCCTGATCTATTGGTGCGATGGACATGCTTGATATCGAATCCTTCTGCCTGTTTTCTTTTTACCACTTCGGCAACATGATCGACCGTAGCATCGGTGGAATCATCTAGCACCTGAATCTCGAGCAACTCTTTCGGATAATCAAATTCGCACACAGCATTAATTAATCTCTCCGATACGTCCATTTCATTATACATTGGCAGCTGAATCGTAACGATATCTTTAAATTCATAATCGGGATTATTTTTGGGATGATTTTTTATATACTTCCAATGATAGAAAACCATTATGAAGCCATGACTACCGAACGTAAAGAGAACGATCATCGAGAAGATATAAATGCTTAAAATTATTTGATCAAAAACCATGATATTTATTTTACCTTATAAAAAACTTTTTATTGATTACCAATTAGAGACGACACCGAGAAGAATATCTTCGCTTATTTTATCGATGGCATCTTCGAATGCCTTACGCCGAACCGAAGTGATATCGCCTCCTACAGGATAATCTCCATAATTAGAAAAAGTGCGGTCGAAAATTACAACCTTTTTTACCATATCTCTATATATAACTTTTACATTAATAGTAAGTCTTCTTTGAGTAACGGTTTCGTTACCGGAGACTATCGCAGGAGCATCGCTCAAGGATAGGATAGTGCAATCGATAATAGCATCGGCATTATTCCTATCAGTTACTCTAAGTGTATTATCTTCTACGAATTTTTGGGTGGTCTTGCGAGTAAAGAGATCGCTCATTTCGGCTTCGCCCGATCCGCTTTGGTCTTTGAATACGGGTATAGCGATAGTCTTAAGATGAGATGGCACGGATGCACCCGTAAACGAATAGCTGCATGCGGTGATACCGAATGCCACAGCTAATAAAAATATATATTTAAGATAGATCATATTCTTTAATTTTTCGGTAAAGAGTGCGCTCATTAATTTTAAGTAATTTAGCCGCTTTACGTTTATTATTTTTTGTAAAATTAAGAGCATTTATAATAGCTTGTTTTTCTAAAGTTTCCAACGGAATAATTTCATTAGCATCCTGCGAATTGAAATTATGATAAGAAGGATATTCCGAATTATTTTTTTCTGCGAGCGATTTTAATTCCAATAAATCTTTTTTGATCTCGAGCAGAGCTCTAAAGATAAGCTCACGATCGATCGATTCAGAGGGCTTCTGAAGAAATATCGGGAGGTTGCGATCCTCGGGATTTTCAAACTTTGTGAAGTGGGGAATAAAAGAATATTTATCGAGCTTGCCCGTGCGGGATAATGCCACTGCGGTCTCGATAATATTTTTTAATTCTCTTACGTTGCCCGGGAATGAATAATTATATAGCACATCTATTCCATCATCAGTAATTTCGGGCGGCGTAATTTTATTATTCTTAGAATAATTATTAAGGAAGAGATAGATCAGCTCCGTTATATCTTCTCTTCTCTCTCTTAGCGGGGGGATAGTAAGAGTAACGGCTTTGAGCCGGAAATAAAGATCGCTTCGGAATCTTCTTGCATCTACTTCTCTTTGAAGGTCTTTATTTGTTGCGGCAATAATTCTCACGTCAACTTTAGTAAGGGTTTCGCTGCCGATCCTCATAAATTCTTTTGTCTCGAGCACTCGAAGGAGTTTCACTTGTGTAGTAAGCGGAAGCTCGCCGATTTCATCTAAGAAGAGAGTGCCCCCATCAGCTATTTCAAAGTATCCTTTACGGTCTTCGTGAGCTCCGGTATAAGAACCTTTTTTATGACCGAAGAGTTCGCTCTCTAAAAGTGATTCGGGGATGGCGCCGCAATTAACGCTCACTAATTCTTTATTGCTTCTATTGCTCGAGCCATGAATAGCGCGTGCAAAAACTTCTTTACCCGTTCCGCTCTCGCCAGTTAGCAGTACCGATATATCGGACTGAGCGACCTGCATGGCAATATCCACGAGGTCTTTAATCTCTTTGGATTTTCCTGCGATATTAAATTTTTTTTGAAATTCGGATACGGTCATTTTATTCTTCTATTGGAATAATTCTTCCGTAAATTCTATGATTATCTTTAAGGTAATCTAAAATCAGTTTTCCATCTTCTTCGGTTCTAAATCTTCCGATATAGACGATATTAAAATCCGCGCCGCCTACGTTCTTTACTCCGAGCTTTGAGTAGTAACCATCTTTCTTAAATCTTTCGGAGAGTTTCCTCGC
>CALDDL010000159.1 GCA_937936675.1 uncultured bacterium | reverse complement strand
TTATTAAATTCAAAAGTTGCTTAACTTATTGTTTACTAAACAGGGAATAGTTCATAGATTGCTATTGATATAATAAAACTAAAGGGAAGAAAGGATCTTTTCTCGCCAAATTTTGAGTTTAGTTTCAAAGGACATTCCTGCATGTGCGGGACTCGTACTCGGAAGTTTTGTATATACTATATTTCCTTGTCTTAGTACATGTCTGTTAAATAATTTTTCTACCGTGCCTCCATTAAAAAATATGTGGGTAATATTATTATGTTCACCAAGAAATGAAGAAAAATCGTTCGGAATTTCCGCTTTGATATTCTGATCTAAACTCCCCTTCCTTTCACAATTCTCCAATACATCCCAAAGTGCAATATGATTTTTTTGAAGCACTTCCAATCGCTTTGAGTAAGCAATCATTTGAGATTCGCCGAAGATAGTCATCATTATCTTCCAAAATTTGTTTTGCGGATGAGCATAATATTCATTCGCCTGAAGAGATCGCTCACCGGGCATTGAACCAAGAATTAATATTTTCGAATTCTTATCCACTATGGGTGGGAATGAATATTTTTTCATCTTATGCTCTTTTTTATATGTATTATCAAAAATAATGAATTACCTTATTAGTAAAAACTCCGGCATTACCATAATAAGACCAACGGTCTGAATATAATCAGACTTTTTGCTCTTGTTTCTTTGAAAAGATACCCATATTTTAAGACATGATTTTTATTAATATTAATTGGAGATGTAATAATGGTTGTAATTACTGACGAATGCATTAATTGCTCTGCATGCGTTGACGAATGTGAAAATTCCGCAATCTATAATGCAGGTGAAGAATTTCAGTTAAACGGTACAACAAATGCCCCTCTTTCAGAAGACTATACTTTTATCGTTCCTGAATTATGTACCGACTGTAAATCTTGCATTGATGTATGCGCTGTTAGTGCTATTGTTGAACAATAATATAAATTGTTTCCACGAAAAAGCCGGCAGAAAAGCCGGCTTTTTTTATTTTAAATAGTGCCCAATCCTATAATAAGTTGACTAAGGCAACTGAAGAAAAGGCGTGCCCAAACGGTTATGGAAGTTAATGAGAAAATCCCATGCTAAAAAGATTCTTATTCCTAAATAGAGCATCTCTTCAAAATAATAAAGTTATCCTTTCATTGCTTAGTTTAGCTGTGAAACTACTTTCGGATGTAAAATTTTATTCGATGCGATAATACTATTTCCTTTAACAGGATCGCCGCCGGTATAATCTGTTATCACTCCGCCAGCGCCTTTAATAATTGGAATCAGAGCCATTAAATCCCACACACTCATAATCGGATCGAGCATTATATCTGCATATCCTGTGGCAACGAGATAATATCCATAGCAATCTCCCCAATTTCGGTAAAGCTTGCATCTATTAATTAATTCATCAAATTTTTCTTTATCCTGATACTTCTCAATATTCTTATGGTCGGTGGTTAGCAATACTGCATCCGATAAATTTTCGCATTCTCTTACTTTTACCTTTACGTCATTTAGCTGTGCAGTATCATTATCGCCAATCAGAAATTCATTAAGTATCGGTTGATTAATAACGCCAAGAATCGGTTCACCTTTTTTCGTAAGTGCTATCATTGTCCCAAAAGTTACCGTACCGCAGATAAAACTTTTTGTACCATCGATTGGATCAAGCACCCATTGGTATTCGGCTTCCGGATTATGTTTCCCAAATTCTTCTCCGATTATTCCATGTTCCGGGAATTCTTTCATTATCAATTCCCGCATTCTTTCTTCAGAGTATTTATCGGCAATCGTAACGGGTGATTCATCGCTTTTACTTTCAAATCCGATATGCGTTCTGAAATATTTCCTAATTATAGCTCCGCTTTCGTCTGAAAGCAGACGAGAAAATTTCTTAAACCCACTTAATTCATTCATTTTATCCTCTATGCAAGTTTATAAATTACGATTGGGTTTTCGTGCCCCTTAACTACAACAGGACCAATATCTTCGATTGAAAGCGAGGTAGTATCGATATTCTTAAGAACTTGTTCCGATACTAATAGCTGTGCCTTATACTGCTTTGTTAACCCTTCAATTCTAGAAGCAAGAATAACGGTAACACCCGAAATGGAATACTGTTTACGAATTGAAGTACCTACATTCCCCGCTACCACCTCGCCCGCATGAAGACCAATACCAATACCCGTAAACGGTATTTCACCAATATCATTTTTTCTCTTAATCATAGAAATAATTTCTAAAGCTGAATTTACGGCATTTTGGCAGTCATTGCCTCTGCTAAGAGGTGCTCCGAAAGTTGCCATATAACCATCACCAAGAAATTGATTTATCACACCTCCATTTCGTGTAATAATTTCTATCATAAAACCAAATACTTGATTCTGATATCTAATTATCTCTTCAGGTTCTTTATTTTCTGCGTATTGTGTAAATCCTCTTATATCGAGAAACATAATACAGACAAATTTTCTTTTACTTTCGAGTTCGCCTGAATTATTGACCAACTCTTCGACAATCTCTTTTGATATCTGCTGATCAAACAAATTTACTACTCTATTTCTTTCAATGAGAGTAAAGAATGTATTTCTTATTTGTCTTTTAAGCTGCTCGCCCACAAAACCGGCAGCCACGCTTGCTACTAAAAGCATTATGGCTTTACCTATATACATTAAACTATTTGTAAAAATCGGATCGGTTACAGGAAGTGTATTATAGCTAATAGCATAAGCTGTGAATGATAGATATTCAACTGCGGATACAGCCCCCGCAAATAGAGAGATACGATAGTCCAAACTCAAAGTTGTAAGAGAAATAAAAATAAAATAAAGCAAAATAAGTGGCGATATATTCAAATAAAATGATTTAGTATAGAAAGAAAAAACAATAATTAAAAGTGTAGGTATGCTTGTTTCAAAAAGAACAGAACTATACCGTGCCACTAATGCCTTTTTTCGATTAAGTTTTTCAAATTGGTTGCCTGATCTTTTTAATACTTTACTTATAGTTACTTCGCGTGCTATAAATATGGATATAATTACTACCGTTAGATAATACGGCGTAAATTCTGTTACGAAAGTAAGAAGTGAGTTATAAGAAAATGCAGCAATAACTATGAAGAATATTAGAAGAAGAGAAGCAACTATCACAAAAAGCTTTGCTCTAATAGATTCGCTTTTGATAATCTCTTTTGTCAAGAGTTCATCCAGCAATTTCGCTTCATCAATATTTAGTGAATCTAGTTTTACTTCCATATTTTTATATATTGAATTTTGAAAAAATATCTAAATCAGGATTAATAAAATAATGAATATTTTTCCCGTTACAGAAAAAAACTTGCAATCCGCAGCAAAATTAATAAATTCGGGTGAACTTGTAATCTTTCCGACAGAGACGGTATATGGGATTGGTGCTGATGGCTTCAATTCAATTGCTGTTTCGAAAATATTCGAAGCAAAAAAACGTCCTACATTCAATCCCCTTATTCTTCATATTTCAGATTATAAAATGCTCGAGATAATTTCAAATGATAATAATGATCTGATAAAACGAATCACTAAGAAATACTGGCCAGGACCACTTACAATAGTTTTAAAGAAAAATTCGGTAGTGCCTGATATCGTAACAGCGGGTAATCAAACCGTGGCGGTGAGAATGCCTAGCCATCCGGCAGCTTTAAGACTTATAGAATTAGCGGGAGTGCCAATAGCTGCACCGAGTGCTAATTCATTCAATAGATTAAGTCCTACTAAAGTCAAACATATTTCAGAGGAGCTTTCTTCTAAAGTGGAGATGATTTTGGATGGAGGGCAATCAGAAATTGGTGTGGAATCTACTATTATAAGAATTGAAAATGATGGTATTACATTATTGCGTCCCGGAGGTGTTACTTTGGAAGACCTCAAATCCGAAATAGATAACGTAAAAGTGGATACATCTATTAAATTAAAGCCCGATTCCCCCGGTCAACTTGAATTTCATTACGCTCCCGATAAACCGATTTTTTTCATCACTAAAGACTTTTTAAATAAATCCGATAATAAACGAACAGGTGGACTCCTTTTTTCTGAAAACAAATCCGGTTATCCATTTGTTAAAGAATATATATTATCACCAAAAGGAGATTTGAGAGAAGCTGCGGCTAATTTATTCTCAATGCTTTATAAATTAGAAAACGATCCCGATATAGAAATTATTGCCGCCGAAAAGATTGAGGAAAAAGGTCTCGGAATTGCAATTATGGATCGGCTTAAAAAGGCAGTAAATAAATTTAAATTTTACCAAATATGATTAATAATAAGATTACTGATCTAAATGTTTTATTGCAAACTTTGGATTACATTAATGAAGCGGTGAGTATCACTGATATTGAAGATAGAATAATTTTTGTTAATAATGCATTTCTAGAACTATATGGATATACGTTAGATGAAGTAACTAATAGGACATTTGATTTTGTCGGTTCAGAAAAAAATAATCCCGAATTAATGCACTCAATAATTCAATCTACAATCGATGGCGGTTGGGAAGGAAGACTTTATAATATAACAAAAAGTAAAAAAGAAATTTTAATTCATCTTAAAACATTTTCTATAACCGATAGATATGGACAAGTATTTTTAGTCGGAATTACGACCGATATAACTAAAGACGTTCAAAAAGATGCAAAGCTTAAGGAAGCACAGGATAGATATAAAAATATTTTTTTAGAACTAAATGACGCTGTATATGAAAGCACACTTGATGGGAAATTTATTGAAATGAATCCCGCAGGTGTGGAAATCCTCGGCTTGGAATCTGCTTCAGATGCCGCAGAAATTTCTATCTCCGAAAAATTTTATAAATCTCCTCAAGATAGACAATTGTTTATAGATCAACTTAAAGAAAATGGATTCGTTCGGAATTTTGAAATTCATTTTACAAATCTTAGAGGGGAAAATATAACCGGTCTAAATTCTGCTAATTTAGTCAAAAACTCACATGATCAATATATTATCCGCGGCATTGTAAGAGATATTACTGATATAAAAGAAAATGAAAATAAATTAAAATCAGTAGTAAAAGAATTAGAAGAGCTAAATATAAAACTACACAATCTAAATGCATCTAAAGATAAATTCTTCTCTATTATCTCTCACGATCTTAGAAGTCCCTTCAGTTCAATTTTCAGTTTTTCCGAATTCTTAAAAGATGATATAAATGAATTAACGAAAGAAGAGACCGCATTATTTGCCGAGAAGATTTATGAAGCGGCACAGAATGTTTTCGCTCTTCTCGAAAATCTACTTACATGGAGCAGAATTCAATCGGGTAAAATGAAATATGAACCAGCGCATTTTTCGATCAATAGTCGAATTAATCAAATCATTAAATTATTCGAGCATATTGCCGCAAATAAAAAAATAACTTTATCAAATAAGATGAGCGGCAATACTATCGCTTTTGCAGATGAAGATATGATTAGTTCGGTGCTTCAAAACTTAATTTCCAATGCACTCAAATTTACGTCTGCCGATGATGAAGTCTTTATTACAAATAATAATCATACTGATCGTCTTGAAATTTTAGTAAATGATACGGGAATTGGAATTAAACCTGAGGATATTGATAAACTTTTTAGAATTGACGTTAATCATTCAACTTATGGCACAAACCAAGAAAAAGGAAGTGGATTAGGACTAATTTTATGCAAAGAAATGGTTGAAAAAAATAATGGTACTATTGCAGTAGAAAGCAAATTTGGTAAAGGAACTACTTTCAAAATAACTCTTCCACGAGATGAAACTTTAAGCAATTAATTACTTAAGTAAATACGTAAACTAATGATATAACAAAATATCGCTCACTATCAATTTCCACTCCTATCAGCGAATTTTACTTATTTTGGTTTTCGTTTAACCGTAATATCGCTTCATTAATAAAACCGGGCAAAACATTTTTACGAGTTAATTTTATTCCTATTTCATTTTCGCAGAGGTCAAGCATCTCTTGATATTTTTCCTCTCCATATTTCGATACTACATGCTCTTTGCGTTCCGGCTGCATTAGATGATGTTGCATACTCTCGGGATCCGCTTCCGGATGAAATTGTGTCCCGATAAATTCATCCGATATTCTTATTGCCATTATTGCGCGTTCTAAATCAACATGCGGGCGAACCTTCTCTAAAGCAATAATCTTTGCCCCCATTGAATCTAGCCGATTTAGATTAGGCTGAATCACCTGCCACTCCCTAAAATCAGCCGCGTAGAAAGGATCAGTTAAATTTTCGAATATTTTTTCTAATTCTCCTGATTTAGTTTTATGAACCGGTTTAATTCCAAAGGATTTTGAATTTCTCATTACAACTTCTGCAAGTCCAAAATAACGAACCATAATTTGAAAAGAATGGCAGATAAAGAATACATATTTCTTTCGATTCGTCGGATTTTGATTATTCGCCCAAAGCGTATCCAATAATTTAAAATAATCTTCTTCCCATTTTTTCCCTTCGCCATCCCAAGGGCTACCAGGTCCGCCCGAAGAGATATAAATATCATAATCGGTAGATGGTACTTCCCCTTTTGCTCTCAAATCGTACAACTTATATTCTAACCCGCAATCAGAAAGTATATCTTTAATGCATCTTATTCCTTGGTTAGTTTCTCCATCATAAAGATCGATTATTGCAGCTTTTATATTATTTTTCAATTTTATTCCTTAATATGCAGGGCAAAGATAAAAAAATGCTCTATTCATAAAAAGAATATTGGTAAAAAAATATCCGAATCAATATGTTTAAATATCAAAAAGGGAGTTCTATCTATGTCTAAAGAAATGGTATTAGAAAAAATTGATCAAGCAGTAAAAATTCTTCAAGAAAAAGATATCGATATGTGGATGACTTTTGTAAGAGAGACGGGTAACATCAAAGACCCGATGCTCGATATGATTGTAGGAACTAATGCTACGTGGTCTTCCGCTTTTATAATCACTAAGAACGGCGAAACGCATGCTGTGATCGGTTCATTAGAATTAGCTAATATGAAAACAGTTGGCACTTACAAGAACATTCATTCATATCTAAAAGGAGTAAAGGAAACTCTTGTAGAATTAATAACCAAACTTAATCCGAATAAAATTGCGATTAATTATTCTCGAAATTCCACCCTAGCTGATGGATTAACTCATGGACTTTATTTAGAATTATTAGACCACCTTAAGGGAACCGGGTTCGAAGATAAATTAATCTCTTCCGAGGAAATTGTTGCAGCATTACGAGGAAGAAAATCAGCATCAGAACTTGCACTGATGAAAACGGCGATAGTGGAAACTCTTAAAATATTTGATGAAACCGGGAAATTTATTAAACCGGGAGTAAGCGAACTTGAGATTGCCGCATTCGTAAAAAATCTAGCTAAAGAGAGAGGATTCGGACTTGCTTGGGAAGCTGAATATTGCCCTTCAGTATTCACCGGTCCCGATACAGCAGGTGCGCATTCAGGTCCCACCGATCGAAAAGTCGATTATGGACATGTGATTAATATGGATTTCGGAATAAACTATAAGGGCTATTGCTCCGATTTACAAAGAACATGGTATGTACTTCGCTCCGGAGAAGATAAAGCACCGGGAGAGGTTCAAAAAGGATTTGACGTAATTAGAGATTCAATTACTCTCGCAGCCGAAGGAATTAAACCGGGTGTGAAAGGATGGGAGATCGATGCCATTGCACGTGATTATATTGTAAATAATGGTTATGAAGAATTTCCTCATGGATTAGGGCATCAGGTCGGAAGATTCGCTCATGACGGAGGTGCACTTCTAGGACCGAGATGGGAACGATACAGTAATCTCCCTTATCTTGAATTGGAAGTAGGACAGATATTCACAATCGAACCGCGATTGACGATTGATGGATATGGAATAGCAACCATTGAAGAGGAAGTAATAATCACCGAAACCGGAGCAGAATTTATATCCGAGCGACAGAAAGAGATCTATTATATAAAATAGAGTTTTTGTTATACGATTATTTTTAAAATACTTTGAGATATTTATACTTCCGATATTTCAAAGTATTTTTTTATATCATGTAAAAATTCGGATTCACGATTTGTAAAAGTGATAATTAATTTCTTCTTTGCACGAGTTAAAGCTACGTATAAAGTTCTGGCGCTTTCTAATCTATCTTCCTCTGTTTTATCCATAAAACTAGGAAAATTTCCGGGAGAGCAGAAAGGGATGATGACAGTCTCGAATTCAAGCCCCTTTGCTTTATGAATTGTCGAAATAATTATCTTTTCATTTCCTATAATTAAATCCGATTCTTTATAAAGCTTATAATCAGGGAGATGATTTTTCAATAGATTCTTCAATTCTTTTGTTTCACAATAATAATCCATGTGACGAGTTAGTTTTAATAAATGATATCGATCTATCGGATCAGGTTCATAATCAACTCTATCAAAGGCATAAGTCAAGAAATCATTTATCAATGTAGTAAAATTTAATAGTGTATTTCTTTTTCTTTGCATCTCTAAGTATATAGGAGCAAAATTATTTCTAAGATTATTTATTATAGCAGTATTCTCCAATAACAATTCAGTGGCTACTATTAATTTTTCTTCCATTACCGGAATAATTTTCTCGATCAAGCGAACAGTCGCTCTTACGTCATCGATAGCATTATGTGAATTAATCCCTTCTATACCCAGGACTTCGATCAAATCTCTCAATTTATAAGAATTCAACAGAGGAAATGCTCTTCGACATAGATCAATTGTATCATAAGTTCTATCGAATAGTATCGAAGAATAATCAACTCCGGAACGTATTAAATTGCTTTTAAGTATAGATAGATCGTAATTGGTATTATGTGCTATAAGTATATCATTATTAATAAACTTAAGAAATTCAGTTAATCCTTCTTCCCTTTCTTTCCCTTTTAATTCTAGTTCTTCTTTGGAGATATTATGAATTGATTGAGATAGATCGAGAGACCTTTCCGTTTTTAAATAGATAACAAATTCTCTTCCAATCACCCCTTTAATAATTTCTATTGCCGCAATCTGAATTATATCATCATTATTTTTATCCAATCCCGTGGTCTCGGTATCGAACACTACAATTCTACGATTTGCAAAATCTTTAATAAAAGACTCGATAATTAATTCTCCGGAATTGATAAATAAAAGATCTTCGGGTAGCACTCCTACTTTGAAAAAAGAATTAATTATTTTTCTTGATTCTCTGAGAGTAGGGACTTTGCCGAAAATATAAAATATTCTTATCCAAGAATTCTTTTCTCTGCTATTTTCAATACAAGCAAGAAATGCCATAATGTCTTTAATTAATTTTCGTCTAAATAAATCATATCCGGAGATTTTAAAATAATCGATTTGATGATCAGATAATTCCTTACTTATTTCATCAGCTTGTTTATTCCATCTTACTAAGAATGCAGTTCTATTTTGAGGATCGTTGATTAAAGGTGGAAGAACAGCTCTTGCAATATAACCGATCTCATCTTTAAATCTATATCTCCATTCACCACGAAGATTTACTTTTATTAATTGTAATGCGCCGGCGGGTGTGCGAAGAATTAAATTAGATTTCGGAATATTAGTTGAAATCACGGGGAAGTGTGCGCGTGAATATTCTATATAAATATCTAATAAATATGAAGGAGAACGGAAATTTTTATTTAAGTAATGAAGCGTATATTTATTTGCAAATTTTCTTAAGCTTGCGATTCTCGCTCCCATAAAAGAATATATTGCTTGATCGAAATCCCCAAAATATACTTTATGTACATTCTCACTGCATAATAGTTCGATTATTCCCCATTGTAGAGGATTTAAATCTTGTGCTTCATCCACCTGTACCCATTCATATTCGGTTAACTGATAAGGTTTATGATTTCTATTCAATGAACGGTAAGTATAGAAAAGTATATCATCAAAATCGAAGTAATTATATTCTTCCTTTAACTTTTCATATTCTTCGCACACTTGCGCTACATCTTCATACTGATAATAATTTGTTTCGGGTCTGAGAATTACTTGATAAGGAAAATTATTTGCAAGTTGTTTTATAAAACAATTTGCTTGAAGCAGATCATGATCTTTTATTTTATCATTATGAAAATTAGATATACTCTTGGCTTCTTGTAAAAGTAGATTTGAATCTTCTTCATCCAGAAGAGTGGTAGCCTGCGAAATTAAATTATTTCTAAAAAGAAATCTAACGCCGAAACGATGGATATTACCGATAAAACATTTATTATTTGGAGCGACTTCTTCAACTCTTCTTTTCATCTCCTTTGCGGCACGATTAGTAAAAGTTAAGCAGAGCATCTTTGCAGGGTCTAATCCATTTGATAATCCATGGATTACTCTATCTGCTAATAATTTTGTTTTACCTGTACCCGGAGGTGCTAGTACTAAATGCTGCCCCTCTTTTAAGGATTTCACTACAAGCTGCTCAAAAGTCAGTTCCATTATTATCCATTAAACTGTCCATAAGTTTTACTGCATCATAGGCATCTTTGCCATATCCTGCTGCTCCGATATCAAGTGCGAATTTTTGATTAATTGGTGCGCCTCCTACAATAAATGGAACAGAAACTTCCTTCTCTTTGAAATATTGTATCACGCTTTTCATATTTGTCATCGTAGTTGTGAGTAAAGCCGACATACCGATTACGTCCGGTTTATGCTTTTCATATTCGATAAAAAACTTTTGCGCATTACATCCTGTTCCGATATCTATTACATCATATCCCGCACCTTTAAGCATTATAGATACAAGATTTTTCCCGATATCATGGACATCACCGAATACTGTTCCTATCATTATCTTCCCCTTTTTCTTCATATCTTCAGCTATTAAAAGTGGTTCAAGAATTTTCATTGCAGAGTGCATTGCCCTAGCAGAGACTAATACCTGAGGAACAAACATTTTATGATCTCGGAATCTTTGACCAACGACTTCCATTCCTTTTAATAATCCGTTATCAAGGATCTCTTTTACATTAACGTTTTCTTCTATCAATTCTTTTGTAAGTTTTTCAGTTTCAAATTTCTTTCCACTGATTACATATTCTGCCAATTGATTTAATTTCTCTTCCATATTATTCCAATGCTTTACTTTAGATTAATTTTCTTTTCAATAGCAGAAAGTATTCTGCCGGATAAAACCAACTCCAATGCTTTATTTATTTCCTTATATAAAATTCTATCATTATTTATTGGTGTAATGGACTTCCGAATTTCGGAATAAGCTATCCCCGTTCCAATACCGCACTTTAGCGGTTTCAAAAATTCAATACCTTGTGATGCAGTAAGTAATTCGATAGCAATTACCGTCTGAACGTTTTTAAGTATTTGAAAACATTTACGAGCAGCGATAGAACCCATTGAATTATGGTCTTCCTGGTTTGCCGATGTAGGGATGGAATCGACACTTGCCGGATGCGATAGGACTTTATTTTCCGAAACAAGAGCTGCGGCGGTATATTGAGAAATCATTAATCCTGAATTTAATCCCCCCTTTTTAGTGAGGAAACGAGGAAGCTGACTTAGTGAACCATTTACTAATCGTTCAATGCGTCTCTCGGAAACATTAGCAAGTTCAGATAATGCAATTGACATAAAATCCATTGCGAGAGCCATCGGTTGCCCGTGGAAATTTCCACCTTCGCGATGATCGCCTTCCTCGGGAAAAATAAGAGGATTATCGTTGACTGAATTAATTTCTATCTCCACTCTCGAAGTAACATAATCGATAGTATCGCGCGATGCCCCATGAATCTGCGGTATGCAGCGAATCGAATATGAATCCTGAACACGAGTATCATTTTCTAAATGTGAGGTTCTAATTTCGCTCCCTTTAATTAATGCAAGCATATTTTCGGCAGTGGTGATTTGCCCCGGATATGGTCTTAGTTTATGGAGACGAGGATCATAAGCTTTATCAGTGCCGCGAAGTGCTTCATGCGAAAGTGCGGCAGATACATCGGCTGTCTTAATTAATTTCTTTGCATTAATACAAATATATGCCGCATAAGCGGTCATCATTTGAGTGCCGTTAATTAATGCTAAACCTTCTTTGGCTCCAAGCTCCACCGGAATCAAACCATATTTTTTTAATACTTTTTTAGCTGATTCAATTTTTATTTTATGAGGATTATCAGTCAAAACATTTTTATAAATTTGTACTTCTCCCTCGCCGATCATCGCAAGAACGAGATGAGAAAGAGGAGCAAGATCACCGCTCGAGCCAACCGATCCTTGTGATGGAATAACAGGAATAATATTATTATTTATCATCTCAATTAAAAGTTCTAAAGTCGATGGTCTTATTCCTGAATTGCCATGTGCTAAGGCATTTGCTCTAAGCAACATCATTATCTTTACGATAAATGGAGGAAGGCTTTCTCCCACTCCTGCCGAATGGCTAATTATCAAATTTTTTTGAAGTTCTTTTATCTGTTCATGTTCAATCTTTACGTTAGCAAACTCACCAAATCCTGTTGTTACGCCATAAATAACCTTATCTTCTGCAATCCACTTCTCAATCAAGTTACGCGCTTTAATCACTCTCTTTTTAGCATTTCCCGATAGTTCCACTTCACAATTTGAATTGATAAATTTCTCGATCAATTCAAGTGTTAAAGATTTTCCGTCAATGATTAGTTTCATATTAATACCTATTAATTTTGGAGCATACTTAATATTTTATTATGCATTTCTTTACTAGTTCTATATTTTATAACGATAGAATCTTCTTCATAAACTGATTCCAAAATATCTGCTAATTCATAAATTGCAGATATCAGTTTACCTTGTGTTTGTTTTAAGTGAATTGTATGAACGATATAATTCATTTCATAAAAGTCGCTTATCTTTTCAATCAATGAATTAATTCCGAATCCACGCATAGAGGATATAAAGACGCAGTCTTTATAATGTTGTGATATAAATTCCAGTTTTTGTTTATCTTCTAATAGATCAATTTTGTTGAATACTTTAATTTGAGGTTTTGTTTCACATCCTAGCGATTTCAAAGTCTCATCGACTACTTCAATATGTTCCTCATAAAATTCATTAGAAACATCTATTATATGTAAAATTAAATCTGCCTCTCTAACTACATTCAAAGTAGTCTTAAAAGATGCCACTAAATGCGGCGGAAGTTTCCTGATAAAACCAACTGTATCACTCAATAATACTTTTTTATTTTTATCGAGATCGAATGAACGGGTAGTAGAATCAAGTGTGGCAAATAGTTTATCTTCGGCTAATACATCCGCACCCGTCAATTGGTTTAGAAGAGTTGATTTGCCTGCATTAGTATAACCTACGAGAGAAACATTAATCAGATCTTGCCTTCCAGCACTTTTTGTTACGTGCTGTGCCTCGATTTTTTTAAGTGTATCCTTTAATTTACTTATGCGCGTTCGGATAATTCTTCTATCGGTTTCAATCTGCGTTTCACCGGGACCCTTGGTACCGATACCGCCTAATTGTTTAGAAAGGTGAGTCCAGGCACGTGTAAGACGCGGGAGCATATATTGTAACTGCGCCAATTCCACCTGTGTTTTTGCCTCTTTTGTTTTTGCATGCGAAGCGAATATATCAAGGATTAATGCGGAACGATCTAATATTTTTCTTTCAAATAATTTTTCGAGATTTCTTAATTGAGTCGGGTTCAAATCATCATCGAAAATAACTAAATTGATATTATTCTCTTTAGCATATTCCAATATCTCTTCTGCTTTTCCTTTCCCGATAAAATAGGCAGGATCATAACTATCCCGATCTTGAAAAAATTTTATTACTGTTTCGGCACCGGCTGTATCGGCTAATAATTCAAGTTCTTCAAGGTGTTCTTCTGTTACTCTCCTTGTATTCAATCCTTTCGATACGCCTACTAAAATTGCCTTTTCCGTCTCTTTATTTTCTATATCTATCATATATTTACTTTCTTAAGTTCTGTAATATCTTTTTTTGAATTTTTTGCTATAAGCATTTCCATGATTGCAAGAAGTAATGCAAATGCAATAAAATATTTCCACAATTCAACTCCAAAACGTGATTCATAAATCTTCTTTGAAATATCTTCATCATAATTTAATTCTATTAAATCATTTTCGTAATTAATCTCCTCAAAATATTTTTTTATTGTTTCCTCATCTGCATACTCAATATTCGATTCAGTCGGTAAAGCATTTACCGAAAAATAGTCTAATAATTTTTTGTTATCATAGAATTTATAAATTCCTAATTCATCGGTATATGAATATGAATAATAATTTTTATTAGTTAATGAATCAGCGTTTATAAATTGCGATTCTAATTTTGGAGTTACTATTTCAATTTTTGAGAAAGTTCGATTAGACAGATTTGCAATAATAGTCTCTCCTGAGGTAACAGCTCCATCTTCTTTGATCCCCGTACCAAGATAGATAATCGATCTTGCGATCAATGCCGGAAATATTGGCTTTAGTGGCATATCAGACCAAGACATCACAGGTGCTACATAGAAAGCTAATATCTTTCCTTTTCCTAATTTTGTTTCTGTTAATAGCTCAGAACCATCAATTAAGTTAATAATTGACCGAGCCCTTTGCGAATTATTCGTTTTGAAATAATAATTTATCAATGGTGATTCTAAATAGTTATTTTCATTCTCAAATAAATTTCTGAATACCGGATGATTAAAATCAATCTTATTAAATTTAGTCGGATTTAAGAAACTTCCTTTTTTCCCCACAGATGAATTTGGAATATCGAGTTCGAATATTTTGCAAATATTTTGAAAATCATCAAGTCCCGAATTTTCTCCGGGGAACAATATCAAACTTCCACCATTCTCTATCTCACCTTTTAATTCTTTCAATACTCTGCTCGACTCATTTCCTATTAAAATATTTACATTATTTTTTGATGAGGTTCCCGTCTGAAAATTTTCATTAGCCGAAATTAGAATATTTACAAATTCAGCATCTTTTTTATTCTGCGATATCGAATTAATAGTAATAGATTCGGGAATACTTAAAGAAAGATATCGTTTATTATCAAATAAAATATCATCGTCTTCCAATTCAACGAAGATATCTGATAATCCCGAAGAAGTAATTGCCGTTTCAAAAGTTAATTCTCTTGATTGATTCGGATCGATATCAAAACTTTGTTGTGCTGTACGTTTCCCATTGATAAACAGTGATGCTACACTATTAGTAATTCGGCTATTCGAATGATTTTCTATTACCGCTTTAAAAGTTATTGGTTTATTAATTTCAAATAATTGATTCTCGGCTTTGAAATCGATTACTGCCAAATTATTAATTTGATTTTGTGGCAATTTATAATGAAAGACACGAACATTTTTATTCAGTACTGAGGATAAATCTGAAAGTTCCGCGACTTCATTAAAGATTCTAGATTTCTGAAAATCGGTAAGCAGATAAATTTCTTTATTATAATTTTTTGATTTATCAATTATCGAAGCAGCTTTAATGATTGCAGAATTAATTGTTCCGCTATAACCCGAGATTTCAGCTTTTTCGATTGTGCGTTTTA
>CALDDL010000158.1 GCA_937936675.1 uncultured bacterium | reverse complement strand
GAAATAAGAATTACTACAACTGCCGCCGAGGGTACTTCTTATGAATTTATGGCTAATTATATGGATAAAATTTCTCAGGCAGTTATGGATTCGGTGAAAGATAGAACGGCGATTATTTCAATGACATCACCGGGTTCCGGCTCTTCGAGCTCAAATAGCGGATTTGTTAGAATTTCATTAACCGATGCTACCGAAAGAGAAAAAACACAGCAGCAATATGCAGATGAATTAAGCGAACTAATGAAACAGTTTAATGATGTTAAAACATTTGTTATTCAGCAGCAATCTATTGGCACAAGAAGAGGCGGATTGCCCGTCCAATACGTTATTCAAGCACCTACAATTGAAAAACTCAGAGAAGCGATTCCAAGATTTTTGGATGAAGCTAAAAAGAATCCTACATTTGCTCAGGTGGACGTAAATCTTAAATTCAACAAACCGGAAATCGTTCTCGAAATTAATAGAAGCAAAGCAAGAGAACTAGGGGTCTCGGCTCTCGATATTGCTCAAACTTTACAATTGGCATATAGCGGCCAGAGGTTCGGATTTTTTATTATGAATGGCAAACAGTACCAGATTATAGGTCAGGTATTAAAAGAAGATAGGTCTAAACCGCTTGATCTCGTTTCCTTGTATGTTAAAAATAATCGCGGAGATTTGATTCAACTTGATAACCTTATTACTCTTAAAGAGAGAAGCAGTCCTCCGCAGTTGTATCGGTTTAATCGTTATGTTAGTGCCACTGTAAGTGCTTCTTTGGCACCCGGCAAAACTATTGGAGATGGCATCACAGAAATGGATAAAATAGCTAAAAAAGTTTTAGATGAAAAATTTACTACTGCACTTGAAGGAGCATCTAAAGATTTCGTAGAAAGTTCCTCGAGTTTAATTTTTACATTTATGTTAGCTATCGTATTAATATTTTTGATTCTTGCGGCTCAATTTGAAAGTTTCCGAGATCCGTTAGTAATTATGTTTACGGTTCCACTTGCTATCGGCGGAGCAGTACTTTCCCTATGGTACTTCAATCAAACACTAAACATATTTAGTGAAATTGGGCAGATTATGCTGATTGGAATTGTTACAAAAAATGGTATTTTGATTGTCGAATTTGCGAATCAGAAAAAAGAACAAGGACTTAAGGCAATCGATGCCGTTCAGGAAGCTGCAGCATTAAGATTAAGACCAATTTTAATGACAAGTCTTTCTACAATCTTAGGAACGCTGCCGATTGCATTAGCAATAGGTGCGGGCTCCGGTAGCCGTGTTTCTATGGGTATTGCTGTTATTGGAGGTCTTATATTCTCAACTGTATTAACTCTTTATGTAATACCGGCTGTTTATTCATACTTCTCCGATAAGAAAAAAGAAGTGGCGAATTCAGATTAGTATTAATTAATTATTTCTAAAAGTAAAAGGTAATTTATGACTGAAGAAAAAATCGAAAAGAAAAGCTCATTTTTCTCCTTCCCGAGAAATTTCTGGACAGTGATATTAATGGAGTTTTTTGAAAGAGGTTCTTACTATGGTGTTATGTCAATACTCTCGGTTTATCTAGTTTTAAGCACTAATGAAGGTGGACTTGGATTCTCAAAAGAAAGTGTCGGCGTAATAAAAAGTACTATTCAGCCGATATTATATATTCTCCCAATTCTTTCGGGTGCTATTGCAGATCGATTCGGATATAGAAAAACTTTATTCTTTGCATTTGCCGTTATGAGTCTCGGTTATTTTTTAACGAGTATGGCTACGAGTTACGTTTTGGTTTTTTCTAGCCTAGTTTTAATGGTTCTCGGAGCAGGCACTTTTAAGCCTGTAATTTCCGGTACGATAGCACGCGTTACAACCAAAGAAAATTCCGGACTTGCATTTGGAATCTTCTATTGGTCTATTAATCTAGGAGCTTTTATTTTCCCCTTAATCCTAGTTCCGATACTCAAAGCATATTCATATTCTTATATTTTTATAATGGCGGCTGTGGGTACGGGTTGGCTTCTTCTATTGAATCTTATAGTTTATAAAGAACCTGATAAACCCAAAAGCAGTAAAAAATTATTTGAAGTTCTCCAAGGTGCAATACTTGTTCTAAAAGATTTCCGATTCATTCTTATGATAGTAATCTATTCCGGTTTCTGGATTCTTTATTTCCAAATGTTTGATACCGTACTTTGGTATTTCAAAGATTATGTTGATCCCACACCGATTAATAATGCAATAAATTCATTCCTCGGAATTTTCATAAGTAATCCTAATTGGCATTTTGATGTCGAGCATGTAACTGTAATAAATGCCGGAACAATAATCGCACTTCAAATTTTTATTTCTAGTATAGTGAAAAAGAGAAAAGCATTACCTACAATGATTACAGGGATTGGAATCGGATCAATTGGAATGGGAATCTTAGCAATTTCATCTCATCCATTTATTTTTATTGCAGGAATAATAATATTCTCAATTGGCGAAATGACCGCACATCCGAAATTTATCAGTTATGTCGGATTAATAGCTCCTGAGGATAAGAAAGCAACATATCTGGGATATTCATTTTTATATGGCGTTCTCGGAAGCGGTATTGGCGGAATTCTTGGTGCTAATTTATATGTCCATTTTGTGGATAAACTTCAACAACCTCAAATTCTGTGGTTCATTTTTAGTATGATAGGTGTTGCAACAATTATCGGACTTCTTTTATTTAATAAATTTCTTGCTCCTAAAAACGTTGAAGCATAATATGAAGATGAAATTTCTGTTAATATTCTTTTTTACAATTTCTATAATATCGGCTCAAGTGGAGAACGTTGAGCTTGAGCATGATATTTATAAATATCTCAAAGAGATGAAAGTCAAAGGCGTAATAGGCAGCATCCATGATAATCTGCCTAATATGTCCCGGCTTGAAATCCTTAATTTC
>CALDDL010000157.1 GCA_937936675.1 uncultured bacterium | reverse complement strand
ATACCTCCAATAAGAATACGCAAGACGATACCCGACTGCTGGGTTAGCATAACGCTTATAGAAGGTAGAAATAGACAAGTGAGAAAAATGACCGCCGCAATTGGATATCCTACGCTCCGTTTAATAAGAGTAAGGATAGGGAATATTTTACTTGGCGATATGAGCCCGGGCGATGTAATTGAATTAAAGAGAGAAGATTTTTATTAAATAAATGGTATCAAGCAAAAGATTACTTGATACCATTTAAAGCAAAATTAATTTCCTGCGAACGCTTTTAAGAATGGGAATGATTGAGCTAAGAAATACATAACTAAACTAAAACCAAGCCATAATCCAAAAACAGTAGCGAAATATGGAACTACATTTTTTGCTTTAAACATTTTAGCAAGTCCGATACTTATAACTGCATAGAACCAGATTGAAAAAACGTCTAATCTAGATAATAACCAATTAGTAATTGAATTAACTTCAAGACCCATTATAGATGCTACACTAGTGGACATAAAATAGCGGTCGGTTACGAGGGCGAGTATAACCATAGCCACAATCTGAACAACTATTATATAATACGGAAGTCCATAAGCAGATAAAGCATTTTTGTAATTACCATCACCTCCGAGCAAAAATTTTATTATAAGGAAGAACACGCCGGAAATAATAAAGAATGAAACAAAAGAGATAATAAAAATACCTATAACAGTAAATACAGCTTGCATACCTGCGCCTTGATCCATTCTTTCTTGAATAGCATCAAGCTGCTGATTTTTTACTTCTTCGGTCATTTTGCCTTCTTTAACCATTTGATCGAATTGCTTTTCGATTTCGGTCATCTGCTTTTCAACCATATTATGCTTAATAATGGGATTACTCATCATTATGAAATTAGATAATGAAGCAGCTATTATTAAGATCAGCAGCGGGATTATCCAATCGGTAGTTTTTGATGGCATTGTGGACATTCTTTGAAACGTATTGCCCGGTTCTGTAAATACTCCTACTAACTTATCGGTATGGTTCAAAGTCTCGTCTGTTTCTTCGGTTACATCTTCTACTTCCGAGAATTTAGGATTTTCGAGGTCGCTCATTTACTACTCCTAATTTTGATTGGTTTTATTTCACTAAGTTAAGAAAAATTGAAATATATATTGTAAATTTTGTTAAAGAAATTCTTAATGGAGACAAAATGAAGACAATTATTGAACCTTTCAAAATTAAATCGGTGGAGCCGATTAAATTCACAACGAGAGAAGAAAGAGAAGCAATTTTAAGACAAGCGGGTTATAATCCTTTTATGATTCATGGTGATGATGTATTGATCGATTTATTAACAGATAGCGGCACCTCGGCAATGAGTTCACGTCAATGGGCAGGGATCATGGATGGAGATGAAGCCTATGCAGGATCAAAAAGTTTTTTTCGATTTGAATCAGCCGTTAAAAAAATTACCGGACATGAATTTATTATCCCGACTCATCAGGGACGTGCAGCCGAGAAGATAATATTTTCAGTTACTGGCGGTGAAGGGAAATTCTATCCAAACAATACCCACTTTGATACCACAAGAGCTAATATTGAATTTACAGGTGCAGAGGCGTTTGATTTACTAAACGAAACCGGGAAGCACCCGGAGATTAGAGCCGACTTTAAGGGTAATATGGATATTGAAGCATTAGAAAAATTCATTAAAGAAAAAGGGAAAGAAAATATTCCTTTTGTAATGATCACCGTAACGAATAATTCGGGCGGAGGTCAACCCGTTTCAATGCAGAATATTAAAGACGTTAAATCAGTTTGTAAGAAATACGACCTTCCGTTATTTCTTGATGCATGCCGATTTGCAGAGAATGCATATTTTATTAAGACGAGAGAAAAAGGATACGAGAATAAATCGGTATTAGAGATTTGTCAGGAGATGTTCTCATATTCAGATGGTGCTACAATGTCGGCAAAGAAAGATGCTTTAGTAAATATCGGCGGTTTCTTATCTCTAAATAATGAAGAACTAGCAACAAAATGCAGAAACCTTTTGATAGTAACGGAGGGTTTTCCAACTTATGGCGGATTAGCAGGACGTGATTTAGAAGCAGTGGCACAGGGCTTAGAAGAAGTAGTAGAAGAAAGCTATCTTCAATATAGAATAAGAAGTACAGCTTATCTCGGCGAGAAATTAATTGAGAATGGTATTCCTATAATCGAGCCGCCGGGAGGACATGCAATCTATATCGATGCGAAAAGATTTTTACCCGAAGTTCCGGCTCACCAATATCCCGGTCAGGCAATTGCTTGCAATCTATATTTAGAAGGAGGAATAAGAGCATGCGAGATCGGAAGTGTAATGTTTGGAAGAACCGATAAATTAACAGGCGAATTTATTCCGGCAATGATGGAACTTGTCCGTTTAGCTATTCCAAGAAGAGTTTATACCCAAAGTCATATCGATTATGTAGCAGAGGTATGTATCGAATCATTTAATAATAGAAGTAATATGAAAGGAATGGAGATAACTTATGAAGCGCCAATGTTAAGACATTTCACGGCGCAGTTCAAACCATTATAAGAATGAAGATAAAAAAACATTTTAGCATAAAACCGGGGAGGCAGATCTTTCGAGTATTGATTACGCCTCTCGGTAAATTAATAATCGATTCTAGAGACTTAAATACTAAAGAAGCATTCTTCTCCTGCATCGATCCTGATACAAAGAAAAATATTTTCAAGGATTTTCAGCTCGAAGAAAAATATTGGATTGGTATTGAAGCGATGATTGGAGATATTATATATCTCCATAAATTTGCCAAACCCGATATGCCCGGTCATAAGGAGATTATTGCAATCGATATCATGAGTCAAAAAACATTATGGACGGAATTAAAATATTCGTTCCTATTTGCTTATGAAAACAGGATTTATTGTTATCTCCAAAAATTTGAAGAAAGAGAATTTGTTGCTCTTGATTATTTAACAGGAGAGATAATAGAAAATTTCGGCAGCGATTATAGTAAGATTAATGAACGGTACGAAAATTCCGAAAAAGAAAAATATTCGAATGAATTTAAGTTTCCCGAAGTCTTTACAGGAATTGGTATCCCCGAAACTTTCTATGTAAATATTACTCATGAAGAAGAGATTGAAGGAGATATAGAATACTTGCTTTATGATGATATGATTTTACTGAACTATCATAAAAAAAATGATAATGGATTTTTACAGAATAAATTCATAGCATATTGCAGGGAGAAAAACAAAATAATATATGAAGAGATTCTTAATGCTAATGCTAAAGCAAACGTTCCCGGTTCTTTCTTTATGCATCGCGATTATCTCTATTTATTAAAAGAAAAAACGGAGTTGATAGTAAAAAAAATAGTATGACATTTTCAATTGAAGAGAAGAAAATATTATTAGGCATAGCGCGTGAGTCGATAGAATCGAAACTAACGAGGACTAAGTATCAATATCCTGATTTAAGCATATATCCAAATTTTTTACTTAAAGCAGGTGCTTTCGTTACACTTACAATTAATCATCAATTGCGCGGATGTATCGGATTTATTCTCTCTGATCAAGAATTATATAAGACTATACATGAGGCAGCTATCGAAGCCGCATTCGGAGACCCACGATTTCCGGCTATTACTTTAAATGAGTTGAAAGATATTAATCTAGAGATATCAGTTCTTTCGCTTCCATTTCCTATGAAGAACTATGATGAAATAGAATTAGGAAAGCATGGTTTAATATTGAA
>CALDDL010000156.1 GCA_937936675.1 uncultured bacterium | reverse complement strand
ATACCACCATTTGTAATCCAAAGCTTCTCACCATTAATTACCCATTCATCTCCATCGAGAACCGCTTTAGTTTTTACATTAAAGGAATCAGAACCCGCAGAAGCTTCAGTCAAGCAAAAAGCTGCAATCTTTTCTCCTTTAGCTAAAGGAGTAAGATATTTTTTCTTCTGTTCTTCTGAACCGCCAAGATAGATTACGTTTGCACCGATAGATTGATGAGCACCGATAAATGTAGCTGTGGATATACATCCGCGTGCAATCTCTTCTTGCATGACGCAATATCCTACTTCACCAAATCCAAGCCCGCCATATTCTTCAGGAAACGTCATTCCCAAAAATCCCATCTCGGCGATTTTATCTATTAATTCTCTCGGAATTTTTTCATCTTCATCAATCTTTGCAGCAATTGGTTTGATTTCGCTATTAACAAAATCACGTACCGTACTGCGGAGCATTTCCTGGTCTTCATTTAAAGCAAATTCTTGCATAATTTATCTCTATTATTTTATGGACTGGCTAGTTTTATCACCAATATAATTAACACTATATTCACCGCCATCAACACCAATTACGCTACCTGAAATCCAATTGGCATTTTCATGACATAGAAGTGCTATTGCTTTACCTACATCTTCAGGAGTTGTCAATCTGCCTGTCGGATTTTTCATTCTTGCTGATTCTAACATTTTATCATTATTTGGAATTTTTCTAACAGCAGGAGTATCTGTAACGCCGGCCATTATCGAATTACATGTAATTCCCATAGCCCCGAGTTCAACCGAAAGCTGCCTAATGTGAGCTTCGAGTGCCGCTTTAGCTGCAGATACTGCTCCGTAATTAGGAATTACAGTATGTGAACCAGCACTCGTAAGTGCGAAGATTCTTCCGTTCTTTGCAAATAGGTCATGCTGGATTAATCCTTGAGTCCAATACACTAATGAATGCGCCATTACATCAACGGTCATTGCCATTTGAGATTGCGAAATACAATCATTCGGATTTTTAGCTATGTATGGTTTCAAAGCTCCGAAAGCAAGCGAATGTACAAGTACATGAACTAACGGATGTTCTTTACCTGCGAAGCGTTCTTTTATTTCATCAAGAACATCAACTCTTTTAATTGGATCGGCAGCATTTATATTAAAGAAGACAGCTTGCTGTCCGGTCTTTTCAATTTTTTTAATTACTTGGTGAACAGCCGGCATGGTAATTTGTCGATCAAGATGAATCCCAAAAATACTATAACCTGCTTTTGCTAATTCGGCTGCGGCTGCACCACCGAAGCCACTGGATGCACCCAAGATTAATGCCCATTTCTTTTCCATCTTTTTCCCCTTCATTTTAAGGCGGTAAACTTACTAAAATGATAAATCAAATCAAATTAATAGCAGATATCAATATCCGTTAGTTGGTAAGGTAAATTACGTTTCCTTCACCTACTAATTGATATAACGACTCGATAAATTCAGAATTTAGTTCAATTTTATAATCTACATAAAAATCACGATTTTTTTTCTTCTCAATAATTCTAATATAAAGCTGAGTATTGCCAGTGTGGTCTTCGATCAATTTTTTTAGCGATTCAATTGTATCTTGAGTATGTATATCCTCGTCTAAAATGATAGCTACTTTTTTAGTTAATTTATTTTTTACTTCTGTCAATGGTATAGCATCTTCTGCATGTAATTTAATTGCATCCCCTGAACTTTCAAGTCTTCCGATTATTAAAAGCGTGGCTTCGGGAACAATAATTTCCTCATATTTTGGAAAAACTTTTCCGAACATTAGGCATTCGCATGATCCTGAAAAATCATCCATTTTGAAAAACGCCATTTTATTACCGGACTTATCAATTTTAGTTTTTAGATCTGTAACGATGCCGCAAATTCTGACGGTATCATTCAAATTATAAGTCTCTTCCTCGCCGAGATGAACCGTGGCAAAAGATCTATATTCTACATCAAATTTTCTTAGTGGATGATCCGAGAGATAAAATCCCAAAACTTCTCTCTCCTTCGATAAAATTTCATTTGGTTCCCATTCTCTAAGAATTGGAAGTTCAGGCTCATAAAACTCCATCTCTTCATCGGCGGAGAAAAATAAACTATCGACATGTTTATCTTTAGCGGATTGAAGTTTATTTCCATAATCGAGAGCTTCTTGAATAGCATTAAATTTTTGAGCGCGACTTCCCGGAAGTTTATCCATTGCACCGGCTAATACTAATCCTTCGAGCGTTCTTTTATTAACTATCCTAGAATCCACATTCGCACAAAAATCGTATATCGAAGTAAAATCTCTTTCTAATGTTACTCTTGCTCTTACGATCTCTTCGACAGCATTTATTCCAACATTTTTTATTGCAGACATTCCGAAAATTACTTTACCTGCTTCTACATTAAATTTTACTGATGGCTTATTTATATTCGGAGGCAGTACGTCCACTTTTAATTTTCGGCAGTCTTCCAAAAGTCCTGTTACTTTATCCGCTTTTCCATATTCATTCGATAAATTTGCGGCTAAAAATTCTTCCAAGTAATGTGTCTTTAAATATGCTGTTTGGTATGCTACCATTGCATAAGCTACTGAGTGGCTCTTATTAAAACCATAATTGGCAAACTTATCAATGACATCAAAAATTTCTTCGGCAATTTTTTTAGACACACCATTTTTTTCGGCACCTTGAACGAAAAATACTTTTTGCTCAGCCATGGCCTTAAGATCTTTTTTGCCCATCGCACGGCGCAATAAATCCGCATCTGCAAGCGACATACCCGCAACTCTATTAGCAATTTGAATTACCTGTTCTTGATAAACAATTACGCCATAAGTTTCTTTGAGTATCGGCTCCAAAATTGGATGAAGATAAGCAATCTTTTTCTTCCCGTTTTTGCATGAAATAAAATCATCGATAAATTGCATCGGACCGGGACGGTATAATGCATTCATTGCAGAAAGATCATTGATAGAAGTTGGTTTTAGTTTTTTTAGATGCTCGCGCATCGGGGCGCTTTCAAACTGAAATACGGCTGTTGTTTGACCTTTAGAGAAAAGCGCATAAGTTTCTTTATCATCAATTGGTATCTCATCTATTTCTATTTCTATCCCTCTTGTTTTTTTAATTATTTCAAGAGTATCTCTGATAATAGAAAGAGTAATCAGTCCAAGGAAATCCATCTTAAGAAGACCGGCATCTTCAAGCTCTTTCATATTGAATTGGGTAACGAGAGCTTGGTCATCTCCATTAATTGCAAGGGGGACATAGTCGCTAACTTCACCCGGAGCAATAACAACACCCGCAGCATGTTTCGATGCATTGCGATTCATTCCCTCTAGTATCCGCGCATATTTAATTAATTCCTGCATTAACGGATCATCGGTTTTCTTAAGCCAAGCTAATTCAGGGACTTCATCGAGTGCTTGATCAATAGTAAATACTTTACCGAATTTTGAAGGAATCCATTTTGTAATTTCATTTACCTTTGGAATCGGGATTTTTAGTACACGCGCCACATCCCTAATAACTGCCTTTGATGAAAGTCGATTGAATGTAATAATCTGACAAACAGAATTATCGCCATATTTTTCTTTAACATATTTAATTGCTTCTTCACGTTGATCATCTGCGAAATCAACATCAATATCGGGCATAGATTGTCTTGCCGGATTTAAGAATCGCTCAAAAAGAAGTCCATAATCTAATGGATTAACATTTGTAATCCCGAGGGAATAAGCAACAAGAGAACCAGCGGCACTTCCTCTTCCGGGTCCGACAGGTATCCCTCTTGCTTTTGCAGCATTAATAAAATCTTGCACAATGAGAAAATATCCGGCATATCCCATATCCTTGATAACGCCTAACTCGAACTTAAAACGGTCTTCTGCTTCGGGAGTAATTTTCTTTAATTTCTTTTCTAAACCTTCCCAGCCTAAATTTTCTAAATACTCTTCAAGATTCTTAGCCTTGGATTCGGATGGAATCGGAAACTGAGGATAAAGAAGACCTTCCTTATCTAGACTTAAATTTATTTTCTGCTCAATCTCTAATGTATTTTCGATAGCGCCTTTATAATTTTTAAAGAGCTTCTTCATCTCCTCTTGAGACTTAAAATAAACTTGATCGGTACCATATCTTAAATCTTTATGATTAGCCGTTCCGGTTTTATCACCAAGTAATAATAAAATATTATGTGCTATCGAATGATCTTGTTTTATATAATGAATATCGTTGGTTGCTACCAGCTTAATACCTAGTTCACGAGAAAGTTTTGGCATACCTTCGAGCACTGGTTTTTCGACTTCAAGACCGTGGTCTTGAATCTCAAGATAAAAATCATCGCCAAATATTTCTGAAAGTTTAATAGCATTCTCGCGTGCTTTTGCATAATCATTTGCAACGAGATGAGATGAAACCGGTCCAGCCGGACAGGCGGAAGTACATATAAGCCCTTGGCTCATTCCTCGTAATAGTTCTAGATCAATTCTAGGTTTATAATAAAATCCTTCAGTTTGACCAAGAGTTGCTAACTTAATTAAATTCTTATATCCTACTTTATCTTTAGCTAAAAGGACAAGATGATTATAATGTTTCGATTTTTTCTTTCCTGTGGCATAATCAGCGCCTCTCTCGAAACGGCTTCCATCAAACACAATATAAGCTTCCATGCCTATGATCGGTTTGATTCCGGCTTTTTTCGCATATTTATAAAATTCAGATGAGCCGTACATAACGCCATGATCGGTTAATGCAAGTGCATGCATATCCATCTCTTTGGCTGTTTGAACCAAAGCTCCGACAGTACAAGCAGCATCCTGAAGACTATAATGTGAATGATTATGAAGATGTACAAAATCTGACATAAAAAACCTTAATTAATCCTTTCCAGTATGACCAAAACCATTTACGCCTCTTTTCGATTCCTTTAGATTGTCTGTTAAAATCAAATTAGCTTTAATTACTTCTGATACTACCCCTTGGGCGATTCTATCACCGCGATTGACTATAAAATCTGTATCGCTGAAATTGAATAAAATTATTTTAATTTCGCCCCGATAATCTGAATCAATAGTGCCGGGAGAATTTAGAACTCCAATACCATGCTTGGCAGCTAGTCCGCTCCTAGGTCTTATCTGTATTTCATATCCTTCAGGTATTTCTACTGATAAATTTGTAGGAATTAATGCATACTTTCCTGCATTAATGATTTTCATTTCGTTTATTGCAGCGCGTATATCTAACCCACTGCTTCCGAGCGTTTCATATTTTGGTAATTCCACATCATCAAATCCGGAATCCCATTTGGATATTTTTATATTAATTTCTTTCATTGAGTTGTCTTCTTGGTTTATAGACAAATTTAAGAATTAAAAACTAATTTTCTAGCTTGATTCTTTTAAAAGAAATTATCTTCTCTTAATTATTCGGTTTAAAATTAGTTTTACTTCACTTACATTAATTATTTTCAAAACAAATAAAACCAAGATAAATAATGAAAGGAATAGGATTTTGTAAAGAATTGTAAATAAATTATTCAGGAAAAGGAGATAATAGATTGAGATCGAAGTAAGAAGCAAAATTAATAGCGAAGTAATTTTCCGAAATTCATATTCGATGTGATAAAATTTTTGAGAAACTATAAAAAGACCGGAGGACATTACAAGATAACTTGCAAGAGTAGCAAGTGCCGCACCATAAATTCCTATAACAGGAATTAACATAAGATTAATAACAACATTTGTTAGAGCACCTGCTAAAGTAACTAAAGGAAAATATTTTGTTTTCTCTTCAATATATATCCCTGCTGTGAAATTAATATACAATCCGTGGAATAGGTATCCGAGTAAAATAATTGGGACTATACCTACACCGGAAATATATGCATTCCCGAAAATAGATACTCCAGGAAGAAACTGAAATTTGATAAAATCTTCTACGAATAAAGTGAGAATTACCCAAATCATTGAGGTTGCAATAAGGAACAGTGTAAATATTTTAGAAAATAATTCCTTCGCTTCTTTTTCTTTTGCATTATTAAGAAAAAAGGGCTGCCATGCATATTGGAACATTGAGACAAAAAGCATCATAAAAATACCAAGTTTATAATTTGCCTGATATATACCTAATGTAGCAGGATCAGTCATAGCCAATACAAGCGGTCTATCAATCACCTGCACTATCATTGCACCCATACTTGCCGGCAGATATGGTATTCCAAAATTCAATAATCTCTTAAATAACTTTTTATCAAAAACTAATTTTAGATATTTAGCTGTCGCAGGAAGAAGAGCTACAAATGAGAATACTGATGCAACCAAATTTGAAATTAAGATTGCTTCAATCCCCATTTTGTATCCAACTATCAGAACTATATTCAATAGCAGGAATAGCATAATATTAATAAATTTTATAACAGCAAAACTAAGCGCCTTTCTCTGAAGGCGAAGATAAGCAAATGGAATTAATGCAAGTGTATCGAAGAAAAGTATATATATCAAATAATCATAAAGATAAAGATAATTCTTCGGCAGCTCCATAATTATAGATATCGAAGGTTTTAAGAAATAAAGGAGAATCGAAAATAATATTGATGATATAAAAACAGTCCAAAATGATGTGGAAAAGACTTTGCTTTTTTCTGAATCATTAACTGCAATTGAGGAAAATTTTAAAAAAGCAGCATCAATACCATAGATATAAACAATATTAAGAAATGCTAGATAAGCATATATATTAGAGTAGATACCAAAATCGGTTGTATTAATTACATGAGTATAGAATGGAACTATAATGAACCCGATAAACCTGCCCACAATGGTAGAGATACCATAAATGGCAGTGTCTTTGGTAAGTTCTTTTATTTTTTCTTTCATTTAAACTATTGGTTCAAAATATGGCTTAAGTGCATCGATATAAATTTGAGGAGGTTTAACAGCTCTTTTAGTTTCTGCTCTCATAAAAATGTGTGTTGTAAATCCTTCGCACACAACCGTGTCTGTTCCCTCTTTCCTGATAGTATATTCTATATGCACTTTTGGCGAATATAATGCTGTTACAGTAGCTTCAACTTCTAAAAGATCGTCATAAGTAGCCGGAGTTTTATATCTTAATCCTGCTTCAATAAGCGGTAATTGAAATCCATTTTTTTCTACTTCGGCATAAGATAATCCAACGCTTCTCAAAAGTTCTGTCCTGCCGACTTCAAAATATTCAAGATATTTTCCGTTATAAACAAAAGTCATCTTATCAGTATCGGCATATCGAACGCGAATGTATGTTTTAAAAGTTAGCATAATTATCCGGAAGTCCCTCGCAAATCTTGCTAAGGAAAAAATTTCTTATTCTATAAATTTGCCCATCTTTCCAAATTTTTCATATCTATTCTGAATTAATCTATCGGGCTTGATTTTCATTAACTGAGCTAATTCTTGTTTAAGTGTATCTTTTAAAATAGCAGCCATTAAAATATGATCTCTATGAGCACCGCCTAATGGTTCGGGTATGATTCTATCGATTATACCTTGTTCTAATAGGTCAGGAGCAGTGAGTTTTAGTGCTTCGGCAGCTTGTTCTTTATAATCCCAGCTTCTCCATAAGATGCTCGAGCAAGATTCTGGACTAATCACCGAATACCATGAATTTTCGAACATGAGAACCCGGTCGCCAATTCCAATTCCTATTGCACCGCCGCTTGCGCCTTCGCCCACTATAACAACAATAATGGGAACTTTGAGAGCGCACATCTCAATTAAATTACGAGCAATTGCTTCTGCCTGTCCGCGCTGTTCTGCTTCCAATCCGGGATAAGCACCCGGAGTATCGAGCATAGTGATTACAGGTTTATTAAATTTTTCAGCCAGTTTCATTAATCGTAGAGCTTTACGATATCCTTCCGGATTTGACATTCCAAAATTACGATACAGATTCGATTTTGTATCGCGCCCTTTTTGATGACCGATTATCATTACTTTATATTCATCAAGCTTAGCAAATCCGCCGACTATCGCATGATCATCACTGAAATATCTATCACCATGTAATTCCATAAAGTCTTGAGTCATCATATAAATATAATCTAAAGTATATGGACGTTCAGGATGACGTGCGAGCTGCACCTTTTGCCATCTTGTGAGATTATCATAAATGTTCTTTTTTAATAAAAGAACTTTTTCTTCCAATTTTTTTATTTCTTCAGTTATATCGAGAGTGCCTTCAAACTTACGCATCTCTTCGATTTTATTTTCAAGCTCTATAATTGGTTTTTCAAATTCCAATATAGTTTTTGCCATTATTGCTCCGTTCTAAAAAAAAGTTTAGAAATTGTTTTACCGAGAATTTCCATATCTAACCAAATATTATAATTCTTAGCATAATAGATATCAATCTTTCTTATCTCATCTTGATCATTAGTATCTAAGTTTTCAATAAACCAAAAACCCGTAAGTCCTTTTTTCCCAACAAATAATCCATCATAATAAGAATTAGAATAAGGACCTACAAAACTATATAACCCGGTAACGATAAGGGGGACTTTAATTATAAAATTATAAAGATTTCCCTTTTCCCTTTTGAAGAGAGAGAATAAATATATGAAAGGATAGATAGAAAGTAAAACAATAACTCCCATAATGAGATCGAACATCCTTTTTGAGAAAACATGAAAAAGAGAAGATATATTATATTCAATTTTTAATAGAGGTATATCATCGAGCATAGTAATAGCCGATTTTCCAACTACATAATCAAGGTCGCTCCCGGAGACAAGAAACTCAACCTTAAGACCTCCACACTCTGAAACAATACTAAACATTTGGGTGAAAGATATTTCTTCTGTCGAAAAAATTACTAAATCAATTTTCTTTTCTGAAATTATTTTTTTTATGTTTTCTAAAGTTCCGAGATATTCATAAGAAGAAACCTTTCTCCCTACATCCTTTCTAGATTTACTAATAAAGCCAATAACTTCATATAAGGTATTGATATTTTTCTTTAGTTTTCCCGCAAGCCCGATAAGTTTATTTTCATTTCCTACTAAAAGAGTTTTTCTTTTTTTAGTATCACTAACTAATCCAATTCTAAAAAATACTTTTACCAAAATTCTCCAAAGTGGAAATGCTACGAGAACTAATAAATAAGTTATAAGAATTACCGCTCTGCTGAATGCAAATTGTTTAAAGAAAAATGTTAGTGATGATAGAAGAAGGAGACAATACAGTAATGAAAGGATAATCCGCAGCACCGACAATGAATTTTTCTTATATGAATTTGTAAGCGATGATATAAGAAGCTGAAAGAGAGATGGGACAAAATAAACATAAGGCACTGCATAAGGAGGGAAGCCCTCCCACGTAATTTTTTCGGCTGCATGAATTTTTTCGGCAGCTAAAATAGCACCTGAGAAAAATATAAAATCTATCGCTGCGGAGGCAATCGGGAGTTTATATAAATTAATAAATGCTAATATAGTTCTTATAAAAATTGCAAAACGAAGAATCGATTCGACAATAATAGAAGCAGAGAAATGTTTTTTTACAAATAAGTGCATCGCTTCATAGAAGATCTTCGTTTCATCAATGCTGCTTCTTTTTGTGCTCTCCCCTTTGTAATGTATTATCTCGGTTTCATGAACATAGTAAACTTTAAATCCTGCATTTTGAGTTCGGTAACATAAATCTAAATCTTCGCCATACATAAAGAATTTTGGATCGAATCCGCCAATCTTATCATAAGTTTCTTTCCGAAGCATCATAAAAGCACCACTTACAGCATCGACTTCATAAGTTTCATTTTCGTTTA
>CALDDL010000155.1 GCA_937936675.1 uncultured bacterium | reverse complement strand
TTTGTATAACTTTTTCTTATGCAATGATTTGCCATTTTCAAGCACTCATTAAATTTTAAATTCATTAAAAAATAGATGTGAGACCCAATAAAATTGGGTCTCATGGAATTATAATTACTTAATCAATAACATCTTTTTGGCTGAAGTAAATGAACCAACCTGAATTCTATAAATATACATTCCGCTAGCAAGTTCTTTTCCATTGAAAGTTACCTGATGGCTTCCTGCCGGTTTATTTTCATTTACTAATGAAGCCACTTCCTGACCTATCATATTATATACTTTTAAGATAACGTTTCCTTCTTGAGGAATACTATAATATATCTTAGTAGTAGGATTAAATGGATTCGGATAATTCTGGCTTAATTCGTATCTCGTTGGTAGTGTTTCATAATCTTCTATACCAGTTCCGGGATCGTTAGTGATTTCTAATCTTACATCATCAACACCATAAGAAGCTTCAGGAGCACCATCGGCTGCATGAATTACAATCACACCTTGAATAAATGCTGTTCCTTCAGGCAATTTTTGTTCATTAGAATATTGTGCCCATTCCGATGTAACAGTATCAGGATAAATTTCCCATGATTTAAATGTTGAACCCGTAACGCTCTTGGCAGAAATTTTTAATGCTGCATAATTAGCACCCGGGAAAGCCGGTGAAAGATCTTTGAAATATGAACTAAGTTTCCAAGTCTGTCCTTCTTTTGCAGGGAATGCATTTTGATACAATAGATAATAACCGCCTGCCGTACTTGTAATCTTAGCCCAATTCATTCCACTGTGTGCTGTTGCCATATCGGTTTTGAATTCAATACTTGCACCTGTCTGAGCGTATCCTATCCAACCAACAGGAACTCCTTTATCATTTGCTCCAGCTTCAAATCCTGGATTAGCAAATAAGTTTGTTGTATCTGCAACTGTTTCCACTAATTCTAATCTTACGTCATCAATTCCATAAGCTGCTTCAGGAGCGCCATCGGCACCATGAACTACAATTGTTGCCTGCATAAATGCAGCACCTTCGGGCATCGTTTGTTTATTAGAGAATTTCTTCCAATATGAAGTTACACTATCTTGAAATATTTCATAATTTAAGAAAGTTGCTCCTGTAACACTCTTAATAGCAATTTTTAATGCTGCATAACTAGCACCCGGATATGCCGGAGAAACATCTTTTAAGAATGCGCTGAAATCCCATACATCACCGGGCTTTGTGGCAATCTTATCTAAGTATAGAAGATAGTATCCGCCTTGTGTACTTGTTGCTTTCACCCAATTAGAACCGTTTAATGCAGTGGAAGCTTTATTTACTACTTCCATACTCGCACCGGTTTGACCAAAACCTAACCAGCCAATTGGAATTCCTTTATCAGTTACTCCATTTTCAAATCCCGGATTAGTAACATAATTTGGAAAAGTAGAAGCTACTTTATTATCATGGATCATTTTCAATTTAACATTATCAAAACCATAAACTGCCTCCGGTGCGCCATCGGCTGCGTGAACTACAATAACAGCTTGGATTAAACCTGTTCCTTCCGGCATTACCTGAATATTAGAAAATTCTCCCCATGTACCTTTAACGCTATCTTGATATACTTCCCATGCTTTAATATTAGAGCCAGCCGCTGTCTTTGCCGTAATTTTGAGTGCCGCATAAACTGCACCCGGATATGCCGGAGAGATATCTTTAATATAGGAACTAAATTCATAAGTTTCGCCTGCTTTTGCAGGAAATGTGTTTTGATATAAAAGATAATATCCCCCCGATGTACTTGTTAATTTTACCCAAGTTTCACCCGAAACTGCATTATTATCTTTCATTACTTCTAACTTTGCACCTGTCTGAGCATAACCAATCCAATCAGCAGGAACGCCGGTGGCGGCTAGGGTATCTTCAAAACTGAAATTCGCCAATAAATTAGTTGTGTCGGCTTTCGGCACTAATTCTAATCTTACATCATCAACTCCATACGCTGTTTCAGCCGAATTATCAGGTGGATTGACTACAATAGTAGCCTGAATAAAGGCAGCACCTTCAGGCATTGTTTGACGATTAGAGAATTTTTTCCATTCTCCTGTAACGCCTTCTTGAAA
>CALDDL010000154.1 GCA_937936675.1 uncultured bacterium | reverse complement strand
TGATATCGACAGACAATTTTTTACTCTTTGCAAAACTTTGCATCTCGTTAAACACAGGAACTATCACATCTTTATGAAGATCAATTTCTTTCAAGATACCTTTATATGTTCCCGATTGCATTTCGGACATATTAAGTATAAGATCGATAGTTCTAATTATTCTTCTGCTTGCCGATTCTACAATATTTAATTCTTCTTCATAGGTAGCTGCGATATCATGGATGTTATCTATTTTCAGTAACTCCATAAAATTAAGAATTACATTAATTGGAGTGCGAATTTCATGAGATATTTGAGCAAGAAAACCCGATTTCAATGCGGATAATTTTTCTATCTCTTCATTTACTTCGGTAAGATTTCGATAGATACCCACATGAGCGATAGTATCACCAATCTTTACTCCATAAACGTGTGCTTCGATAAGGATTTTTTTGCCGTTCTTTGATATCCCGGTAAATTGGTATTTCGAGCTTTTCGCTTCTTCATTCGGCGGATTTTTAATCTTACTATGAATTAATTTTTGACTCTCGGGCGCAACTATGTTTAAATAAAATTGTTTTTTACCGAGCACTTCGTTTTCTTGATATTCAAATAATTCTAGCCATGCCTTATTCACAAATATCAATTCATCATTTCGTATTATATAAATAGGATCGGGTGAGATTTCTACTAAATAATTAAATGGATCTTGTAAGCCTAGTAATTTAAAACGGTTTTCTGAATTGTTCATTAATATTTTTTAATAATAGGAAAGTCCAAAGTTACTTAATTCTATTGAATAATCTCAATAACGATTAAAATATTTTTTATATTTGTCATCAACAAGATGAAAGAATAGATATGAAAATAAAAATAACATTACTCATAGCAGCAGTACTTTTAACTTTTTGCAGCAGATATGAAGAGAAGGGAGAACCGAAATATATAGATGAAATAAATCAATGGCACAATAAGAGAGAGGAGGGATTAAAAAAGGAAAGAGGTTGGCTTAATCTCGCTGGTCTCTATTGGCTTAAAGAGGGAGAGAATAGCTTCGGTAGTGCTGCCGGTAATGACCTTATATTTCCTAAAGGAAAAATTAATGATCATGCGGGAGTATTTATTCTCGATAGCGGTAAAGTATTCGTAAGAATTAATCCTGATATTACAATACTTAATAATGGTAAAATGATTAAAGAGATGGAATTAAAACCCGATGATGAAGATAGCTCTTCTCTAAGGCATGCATCTCTTGTTTGGTTTATAATAAAGAGAGGAGATAGGTTTGGAGTACGCTTAAGAGATCTTAAGAACAATAATCTATTTAGTTTTGAAGGCGTTGAAAGATATCCCGTTAATTCAGATTGGAAGATTGAGGCTAAATTTAGTCCATATAATCCCACAAAAAAAATTTCTGTTCCTAACATACTAGGTACAATCGAAGAAGAAATATCTCCTGGCAATTTATCATTTGAAATAGAAGGTGAGAAATATTCACTTGATGTATTAGAAGGTGTAGAGGATTCTTACTTCGTAATATTTGCCGATAAAACCAGCGGAGAAGATACTTATGGCGGTGGAAGATTTTTATCTGTTCCGAAACCGGATTCTTCTGGCAAAACAAATATTGATTTTAATAAATCGTATAATCCACCGTGTGTTTTTTCTCAGTATGCTACATGTCCACTTCCACCAAAGCGGAATCATTTACCGGTAGAAATTACCGCAGGTGAAAAAATGTATGGAAAAGGACATTAAAATTAATCGTTTTTCTATCGATAATAGACTAATTTACTGGCACATAGATTGCTAATAGTTATTAATATTGTGTAGATTTTGCTAAGTAAATTTACAATTTTCTTAATTAAATATAGACCATTATGAATACCGGTCAAATGATGATTACTATTGCAGCAATGATGCTATTAACGGTTGTCATTCTAAGAGTGAACACTAATTTTTTCAATACATCTAATCTTATGTATGAAACAAAGTTTGGAGTTATGGCTGTTTCGCTCGGCACTTCGATAATAGAGGAGGCAAGCTCTAAAGCATTTGATGCTAATTCAGTTGATATGAGCTTGGGCAACGTAAATAGTTTGACCAATCCAAATTCTCTTGGTAAAGAAACAGGTGAAGTATATCCCGATTTTGATGATTTCGATGATTATAATGGATATACAAAAAACACTTCCGGAGACCCGACTTTTCAATCTGCCGTTTTTAATGCTTCTTGTGTTGTTAAATATGTAAATCCTCCAAATCTAAATAGCTTTACAAATTCGAGAAGCTGGCATAAAAAGATTTCTGTTACTATTACAAGTCCATCAATGGTTGATACAGTAAAAATGTCAACAGTATTTAGTTATTGGTATTTTAGATAATGGGATTTAGTACATTAATAGACATATTGGGTTCAACTTTAGTAGGCGGAATGCTTCTTCTGATTCTTTTAAGAATGAATGAAGCAGCCACTAAAAATACTTATGTATATGGTGGCGAGCTTATAGTCCAGGAAAGTCTTGTAGAAATTGTAACTTTATTAGAATATGATTTCAGAAAGATCGGATATTGCAAGAACTGGCAAAAAATTCCCGATCCTACCAAGGCAATTCTTATAGCGGATTCAAATAGGATTGTTTTTCAGACAGATGTAAATAACGATATGATTGTTGATACAATGAAATATTATGTTGGTCCTGCCTCTGAACTTACAGTTACTCCAAATCCCAGAGACCGATTTTTATATCGTGTAGTAAATGGAGAAACGCCAAAGGGAGTAAATTTGGGAGTTACTCAGTTTAAATTAATTTACTATGACGCATTTGGAAATTTGCTTTCATTCCCGATAACGAAGCCGGGTCAGATTTATACAATGAGAATCGATTTAAAAATCGAAAATTATGCTGCTTATGATAACGAATATTCGAGTGTTTTTTGGAGGCAGGTTCGTCTGGCAGCACGTAACTTGAGGAATAGATAATGGGCGGAAAAGCAGCTCTTTTATTAGTACTTGGATTTAGTCTTATCTTCTTAGTTGTGGGGCATAATTTTAATAGACTCACTATTAGAGGTATGGATAACTATTCCCGATATTATATTGAGACAATTGCATATAATATTGCAGTTAGCGGAGCTAACCTAGCTGCAAACTCTATATTTATGGATAAAACTTGGGAGGCTGGCTTCTCAAATTTATCTTATCAGGGAGGCACATTAAATGTTTATGTCTCTAATAATGCGGCAGGGAATCCTAACGGTAAAGTAACTATATGCCATATCCCGCCCGGGAATTCATCTGCTCGTCATACAATGAGTATTCCTGCCGGTGCAGTAGCCGCACACCTCGCTCATGGCGATTTTCTCGGTACCTGCGATGCAAATACTAATTATCAGCAGTTAGCAACCATTGTTTCCGAAGGAACTTTTGAAGGTGTAACAAAAACGATAATTGTAGAGCTTAGACCGAGCAATTTTGCAAAGTTTGGCAATTATTATGCAAGTATCTCGAGTGCTTATCCCGCTACCGGTGATACATTCGATGGGCCATTTCATACAAATGGAAAACTTACAACAATGGGTTCGCCTGTTTTCTTGGGGAAAGTTTCCACTCGCACAGGTTTAACAAAATCAGGAACACCAAAAGACCCTAAGTTTTATGGCGGTTATGAAACGGGACTAGACCTTCCCTTAGTATTTGATACTACAGGTATGAGGTCTAAGGCAAGTAAGATTTTTCGCGATACAACAAATTCAAATAAAAAGGTGGATGTAAAATTATACTTTAATTCTAATTCTACTGTAACGTTTCAACAGAGAGTAGGCACAGGTGCATGGTCTGCATCGAAAACTCAAAATCTATCCACCTTCGCTCCCAACGGAATTATTTATGTAGAAAGAGGAAATGTTTATACTAAAGGTGTGGTTAATGGGAACATAACAATAGCTGCAACCAAAAAGGGTACAAGCGGAGCGGGGGGCGTTTATTTTGAAGATGATTTCACTTATGCATCTGACCCAAGAACAAATCCTAATTCCGATGACCTTGCAGGCATTATTGCAGAAGAAACTATTCGGATTCAATCAAATTCCAATACTCTCGGTAAGAGTATCACAACTATGGCATCGATGTATTGTATGAACGGAACCATCGGTCCCGAGGATGGACTTGTCAACCAAAATTTCTTAGGCAACTGGAATATCTTTGGAGGACTGATTGCAGATGACTTAAGAGTAACGGCTAATTATAATAATGCCGGCAATCCATATAAGGGATTAAGATTTGTACATAAGTATGATGAGCGGCTGCTTCTTAAAGTACCTCCTTATTTTCCGCATACTAATAATTATGAAGTTGTTTCTTGGTTTGAGTAATCAATTTATTGCTTTAAGATTTCAGTTAATGATAATGTGTTAATTTTGTTATCTGACCATTACTCTTGATATTTAAATCAGGAATCAAAATTCATAATAGGTGCAATTTTTTTACTAACTATTCCACCAATAGAAAGAGTTCCGCACTCAATGGATTTAGTTTCAATTTATAATCAGCGGGAATTTCTATTTCCGTTTCATTCATCAATGATTTAATAGTTCTACTTTTCCCTAAAATATTTTTCAATTCAGCCAAATCAATTTCTTGTTCACGAGTGTTGTTATTAATGGCACCCATTATTTTCTGATTTTCTGTAATTCTAAAATAGATATAGGTTTCATTAACGGGAGGGATATGAATTGTTTTTCCGATAGAGAGTGCTTCATTATTTTTCCTCACGTGGATTAATTTAGAAATAAAATCAAAAATATAGTTTTCGTAAATAGACCTGCCGTCTTTTTCAAAAGCATTTCTCGAATCATTTTGGAATCCGCCGGGGAATGGAATCCTTAACTCGCCATGGTCTTCAGTCCCAACCATTCCAATCTCTGAACCGTATAAAAAACTCGGAATGCCGCGCATAGAGAAGAGTAGTGTGTAAGCTATTTTTGCTTTTGCAATATTATCCTTTGCATAAAACATTGTCCTTGCCACATCATGATTATCTATAAATGTAACTAGATTAGAAGGATCTTTATAAAGAAAATCATTTGTAAGTAATTCGTAAATTGAATAAATACCTCTGTTGCCTTGTAAGTAATTTACCAATATATCACGAAATCCAAAATCAGTAAGAGCAGGAAGATTGGTATTAAAAGAACCTCTATATAAATTATCTTTCTGATATCCTGCTAAAAATTGCGGCTCGCCCGTCCATACTTCACCTACTATATTTAGCTTTGGATATTCATTCATTATAGCCGCTGCCCATTGGGACATAAATTTTTGACCGCAATAAGGATATGTATCCTCTCTTACTCCATCAAGTCCGCTCGATTCAATCCACCAGATCGTGTTTTGTGTAATATATTTTTGCACGAATGGATTATCGTGATTGAGATCTGGCATATAATCAGTGAACCATCCTTTTTCTACATGTTT
>CALDDL010000153.1 GCA_937936675.1 uncultured bacterium | reverse complement strand
CTTCCAAGAGCAGTATCGAACATCCCGATTTCATCAAAAACCGATTTAAGAAAAACCATATTGCAACCAACGGGATAACGACCCCTTGGAAATGGTTCAACTTTATTGCCATAATCAATTTTAGTTACAAGTCCCCAAAGATATTTTGACATCCATTTAGGTTCGGCACCACCTTCGTATTTTGGAAGTACTTTTCCTCCGGCTGAAACCAGATCATCTTCGGTAGAAAAATAAAAATAAACTTTTTCTAAATAATCGTTATTCGCCTCTCCATCATCATCGATAAAAATAACGATGTTCCCTTTCGCTTCTTTTAAGCCTCTATTGCGTGCATACGATAATCCCTGCTTCCTTTCAATTACATAAGTAACATTATGCTCTTTATAATTTTCTATAAAACTTTCACATATCTCGGCAGTATTATCGGTTGAATTATTATTTACAATAACAATCTCATATAATTCTTTGGACAATGTCTGATTGACCAACGAAGAAAGACAATCGCCGATATATTTTACTCTGTTATATGTGCAGATTATTATTGAAATATGTGGTTTCATCTATTTTAATAACTCTTTTATTGAAATAAATGCTTCTTTAGGATTTTTGAGTTTTTTATAGAAATCTTTTAATGTTTTTATCTCTATCGCTTCATAAAACCCAAGTAAATATAATGCTAACGGATATAATAATAAGAGAAAGAAGCTCCCCAAATATTTAATTATACCGGAATCCAAAATTAATAAAGAGATTATATAAAAAATAATTCCGATAATTATTGCAAGCATATATTTACTGTTCTCATAAGGAATAGGGTACTCCTTATTAGCAAAATAGAGAGTAACAAAATGGAATGCTAAAAATGCTATTACTGTATTTAATGCCGCGGCATACATACCATATTGGGGAACTAACCAAAAATTAAGCCCAATATTAAATGCAGCAGAAGCAATCGTAATTAAAGCTATAATCATAGACCTCTTTTTTAGAAACAAACTTAGCGAAGCCATATTTCTAGTTGCACTGAAAATATATCCTAATATCACCAATGGTATTATTCCGGCAGCGGGATAATAATCCTTATTCAGAGAAAATATTTTTATCACTTCTTCACTAAATAACGCGAGAGCAAGCCCTACCCATGTAATAATAAATACTAGGTAAGTCATTAATTTTGAATAATATCTTTTATCACCCGATTTACCAAATTTCTCCGCTGCTATCGGAAGCAGTGTAAGACTAAAGGGCATTATTAAAAACATATTTATTATTCCGGCAATTCGATATCCTAGATCATAAAGTCCGACCGTTTCTTTGGAAGTATATATATTTAGAATATAGCGATCGCTTATATTTAACAATGTGATACCGATTGCACTAAAAATCAAAGGTAGTCCGAATTTTAGTGATTCATTTAGAATAATAGTATCAAGCTTCATCTGCATCTGATGAATCATCATCGGAAGAAGAATAAATATTATTATCGCCTCGCTTATCAGATATGAATAAAGTACTCCGATTACTTCCAACTTCAGAAAGCCCACTAGATAAATTACTAGTCCCAGAGTAAGTGCAATTTTTAATAATGTTATTAATGTATATGTTAATGATTTTTCATCTGCTCTTAGTTTATATAAGAAGATCGAATTAAAGACTCGTAGAAAAACAATAAATATAAGAATGAGATAATTATCCGAAATGGTGGTGCCAAGATCGAGAAAATTCACTAATGAATTTCCCATCGCGGTACCAACAAAAAGAAAAAGTATATTAGCTGCTAAGACTGAACTGAAAATGGTAAAGAAGGCTGACTTATTTAAATTTCCTTCTTTATCCTTATTAAAAATGATAATAGAATTGGACTGGCCTAAAGAAAGAATTTCGGTAAGTATTAATAAAGTAACTTCAATTAACCCAAGCACACCGAATTGAGAAAGGGGGATATACATAGTATATAATGGGAGTGTTATTACTCCGATAGCTTTATAGGCTGCATTACCGATACTATATATTGCCGAATGCTTTAGAAATTTAGCTATTTCATTACGCATTGCTTTCCGTTGTTTTCTTTTTCTCTTTTACTAGCGCAAAAATAAAAAGTCCGATTAATAAAATATTCAAGCCAAGCGAAGCATATCTTCCATAAACAAAACTGTCGGGACTATAAATAAACTCGATTTTATGCTCACCAACCGGAACTATTATTCCGCGGAAGCCGTGATTAGTCCGATATATTTTAGTTTCATTTCCGTCTATAAGGGCGCTCCAACCTTTAGGATAGTATGTATCGCTAAGGAATAAAAAATTATTCCCGCTCGCTTTTACATCTAATTTAATTGATGCTTCATCATAATCGACAATATTTACATAAGAGGTGGAATCGGGTTTATCAACTTTCAATTCTTCCCCCGTAACGAATGCCTTATGCTTCGGGTCAAATTTATTCTCTTTTATTGCATTCAAGATTGCAATCGGCTCTGCCGTTGCAATTGTATCAACAAAGAATGCTCTCGGAAGCACTTGATCATTTCTATAAACAAAAGATTTTTCGGCAGAATAGAGTTTTGAAAATCCTTCAAATGGAACTTCTTGATCGAACGCTAGATATTTTACGTTTGTCATTCGCCATAAAGTTGGATTAACCGGTCCGACTACATCCATGATATCTTGATAGGATCGTGGTTTAACTGCCGAATAACCGCTCATATCTTGCTCAAGAAAATAAACATTAAAATTAGAATTCGCCTGAACCGAACCGAGTGCTCCCTGCTTAAAATTTACTATCCTATAGGGTGAAGTATCTTTTTGTTCTTTAATAACACTAATATAATCAGGCATATTAAATGTATTTTTAAAATCTTCATTATCATCATAATGAGTGCCGCGCGAACCTACTCGAAAGAGATCTATCATAGTAAAAAGAATTAATCCGACAACAAAAAGTTCGCGTGAAATCTTTTTGATAAGAAATAGATAAGCCGCTCCGAAAGTCAATGTAGCGAGAAGCATATTAATTATTAGATCGGTTGTAAACATCGATGCCATAAAATCATAAATCTGTGAATATCGAGTTCCTTTTTCACCTGCAGCTTCTATATGTCCGATAAACCATGTTGATATCGGAGAACTAAGAAGTAAAACCGCAATAAATAATCCCGCAAAGAGATACATTCCATTTTTTACAATCTTAATAATTTTTATATCACCCGAATTTTTGAGTTCAATAACCTTCATAATTGCAAAACCTGCAAGTATCGGGAATGTCATCTGCATCATTGTAAGTATCATTGAAGGTACTCTGAACTTATCGAAAAATGGCAGATAATGAAACATAAAATCAAAAAGGAATGAAAAATTCCTGCCGAATGATGCAATGAGATACAAGACATTTACCAAAGCCAAAAAACGAATAAATGGCTTTTTCCAATTAAGAAATATTCCCAAAAGAGCAAGAATGAAAACCACAATGCCCATATACATTGCTACATCCACGAAAGGCATCTGACCGAAATAAGTATTTACTTTTACTTCTTGATTATTCGTAAGCGGTCCTTGGTACATCACATTACCGAATCCGTAATAAGAAGGAACGACAAAAGTCATAATCTCCTGAGGAGAAAACGACCAATTAGTTGCATACTCATAAAATTCGGAATCACTTTGAACTTTTCCGCCGGATTGCTCTAAAACACTTTTAGCCGTACGAGTAGAATAAGGATTATATTCCCAAAGAGATGCATAGCTATCGGCTGATAACGACATAGCAATTACAACCGCTGCGGCAAATGCCCCTGCCGACTTCAATAACTGCTTTACCTGTTCTTTTTCTTTTTTAATTAAATAATGAGCAAAATAGAATAGATAATAAACACCAACTGTTAAGAAAATATAATAGATAATTTGAACGTGAGCACCGAGAACAACGAAGTGCATAAATGCCGTCATTAATACAAAATCGAGGAGTTTAATTTTTTTATTGAACCGCAAGAGCATCATTAAGATAATCGGGAACGCAGCCAGAGAGATCATTTTAGTAATATGTCCAATCATTATAAAGAGGAGAATACCGGTACTAAATGCCGTGGAAATCCCTACAAATAAGCTCGTGAATAGCCCCCCTCCCACAGAACGCATAAAGAAGAATGAAGTAAGCGCAATCAAAATAAGATTCAAAGTGTTGGCAGCATAATCCACACTAAAGAGTTGACCGAAAAGATATTTTCCATAAGAATAAATTCCGCCTATAAAATCCCACCATCTAAATTCTGTACCCGTTGCATAAGCAGGCATCCCATAAAATAGATATGGATTCCAAAGAGAAAATCCAGTCCTATCTTTTTCGACAAATGTTTTCATACTTTTTATTGTAACTATATCTGTCGATTGGTAAGTCTTTCCGCCAAAATATATTGGTGAGAAATAAGCTAAAAAGATTATTACGATTAATACAACTGCAAATAGATTGTGATACTTAGACGGGATATATTTTTCTATTGAAAAAGAAGGCTCTTCAATTTTTTTCCCAATATTCTTTTTTGCCATTTTATCCTCTTAATTCTAACTAACAAATTTTATTAAACCGGAGACAAAATTGCTCCAGCTATATTTTTCATTTTCACTTTTTATATTTTCAGCGAATATTTCTTGATAATTATTTTCATAAAAATCATTTATTGCCTCTGCTAATTTTTCGGGTGTATTTTCTTTAACTATTATTCCCGTCTCGCCGTTTGTAATCAATTCCGCAAGTCCGCCGCAATCGGATGCAATTACGGGTTTATGAAAATTAAATGCAATCTGTAATATACCGCTTTGTGTGGCTTCTCGGTATGGTAATATTACTGCATCGGCAGCCGAGAAAACATACTTTACTTCTTCTGCCGGAATAAAACTATCCTTGAAAATAATTCTCTTACTCAAATTAAGATTTTCTATTATGGAGATATACTTTTCTCTCTTAGAATAAAATTCGCCGGCAATTATTAATCTTATATCTTTTGTTTTTGCCAATGCCTCAATTAGTATATCTAAACCCTTATAATCTCTAATTATTCCAAAGAATAAAATTGTTTTACCCGCCGGGATATGTAATTTTATTTGTGCTTCATTTTTTCCTATACTGCTTCCAAATACTGAATATAAAGGATGAAACAATACTTTGTAATTTGCCTCCGGCATTATTTTATTGAGCTCGCTTTGGCTATATTTTGAAAGCAGTACAAAATAATCTGCTTTATTAAATAAAAATTTTGTTACGGTTTTATCATAAAACTTCTTTTCGTGAGGTAGAACATTATGACAAAGAAGTACTACTTTCGTCCTTTTATTTTGCTTAATTAACTTTGCTATAATACCATAGCAAAATGCAAAGAAAGGCATCCAATATGCAATGATTGTTATATCAGGTTTGCTTTCTTTAATTTTCTTTCCAACTCGAATCCAGCTAATCGGATTAATTGAATCAATTAGTTTCTCTGAACTGACATTATTTTCATTAGGATCGTTTGTGAACTGAGTTTTACCCGGAAATAAAAATGAAGGATATAATCTACTAAATGTAATTACATTAACTTCGTGAAGTTCGCTTAGATGTTTATAAAGTAAACCCGAAAAATCGGCAATGCCTCCCCTATACGGATATACGGGAGAAATAATCGTTATCTTCATTTATGATGCTACTTTTTATCTTTAATTACAAATTCTTCGTCGTTTCGGAAATTATGCACCATAATTTCTCCTAATAATCCAACGGCAAAAAATTGCACACCTACAATAATCAAGAGCATTCCGAGAAACAATAACGGACGGTTGCTTAATGGTTTATCGAAAAAGATTTTTTCATAAGTTAAATATCCGCTTATTACAAATCCGAGAATTGTAGTAAAAAATCCAAGAAATCCAAATAAGTGCATCGGTCGGCGTATATATCGGGTTGTAAATAAGACTGTAATTAAATCAACGAACCCTTTAAAAAAGCGGGAAATTCCAAACTTAGTTTTTCCATATCTGCGCGGATGATGTTTTACTACTATTTCTGTTACCGAAAAACCTTTCCAATCTGCAAGTACCGGTATATATCGGTGAAGCTCACCATATACATTAATGTTTTCCACTACCGGTTTTCTATATGCCTTAAGTCCGCAATTAAAATCATGAATTTTAATTCCGCTCATTAATCCCGTAACATAATTAAAAAAGCGTGATGAATATTTTTTAATGAATGGATCGAATCGGAGCTTTTTCCATCCCGAGACCATATCGTAACCTTCATCAAGCTTAAGTAGTAAATTCGGTATCTCTTCAGGATCATCCTGCAGATCAGCATCCATCGTAATTACTGAATCACCCGTTACATGCTTAAACCCAAAATGAAGTGCTGCCGATTTACCGTAATTTTTCTTGAAACTGATATATTTAACTTTTGTATTCGTCTTTGCCAACTCTTTAATTATCTCAAGCGATCTATCAGTACTGCCATCATCAACGAAGAATATTTCGTAATCGCAGTTAATCGATTTTAATACTTTTACAATTTCTGTATGCAATGGTCTAAGAGATTCTTCTTCATTTAGGAGAGGAATAAGAATAGATACTTTTTTACAATTAACTTTTGTTATATTTTGTAACGGTCTATCTTCTCTATTTCTATTTTTATGATAGTATTTTTTTCTATTATAATAACGCTTGTTCCCCGATTTCGGGGTATTTTCCTGTTTAGGCGAGTTTTCCAACATATTATCCATGTTCATTCATATTATATTCAAAATTAAACTAATACAAGGGTAAAATCAATTTAGGAGCGGTTTGGGACACATTATTTTTTGGGGTATTATTAGGACGGCAATCTTAATTCCGGCTCTCTGGATTCTATCCGGCTATTTGGAATATAAGTATTGGTGGACTTTTCTCGCATTAACGGTCTATGGAGTTATTATTCATCCTGCATATATTCAATACCGACAGTTTATGGAAGCGAATACGGAAGTGATTTCCGATACACTCTGTTCATCATGCAAACATTTTAATGAGACGGCGGTCTTGTGCCTTAAATATGATAAACATCCTACTCGAAATTATATTCCTTGCGATGGTATTGATTGGGAAGTAAAAAATAATTCCTTCAATGAAGAAGAGAGTGATTATACATAAAGATGCACCGCTCGAATGCTATAAATAAATTGTAATAGATGATAAGTCCATAAAAAGGGAACGCATTTTTTCTACTCTAACACACATCGCTTATTGAAGAGATCAATTTTAATGTGGCAGAATGTTTTTCGTCATCATACCTCAATGAATTTATTACCGCACTTCCGATTATCACTCCATCGCAATAATCGTAAAACCGTGTTACGTCTTCCGGTTTCGATATTCCGAAACCGATGAGCATTTTATTATTTTTAATTGTCTTATATGTTCTCTCAATATTTTTATAAACCGATTCATCAAACTTAGTTTTTACTCCCGTTGTTCCAGTTATGCTTACGCAATAAATAAATCCGCGGCTTTTCTTATCAATCAATTTAATTCGTTCTTCATCTGAAGTGGGAGTGGTAAGCAATACAATTTCTAAATCATTATAACTTTCATTTATAAAATCATCATATTCATTAATCGGTACATCGGGCACAATCAATCCCTTTGCCCCGCAATTAATTGCATCTTTTGCAAAATTATTTTTTCCATATTTCATTATTGGATTTGCATAGCCCATTAGTACAATCGGTTTATCTGTTTTCTTTGCTATCGCTTCAGTATAAGAAAAAACATCTTTCATCTTAACACCTTGCTTTAAGGCATCAAAAGATGATTCCTGAATTACGTGCCCATCTGCCAATGGATCGGAAAACGGGATTCCAATTTCAAGCATATCAGCACCGGAATCTAAAACTGAAAGTGCAGTATCAACAAACTTTTCTTTATTCGGAAAACCCGCAGTTAAAAAAATTGAAAGTACTTTTCGAGCTTTATTTACCGAATCTATATACTCCGAAATTTTCATTTAAATTCACTCCCCAATCTTTCAATAATTGTATTCAAATCCTTATCACCTCTTCCGCTAATATTTACTACTATCACATCGCTCTTTTTAGTTTCGGGCATCAGGTATTTAAGATAAGCCACTGCATGAGCGGTTTCTAATGCAGGCAAAATTCCTTCCATTTGCGAAAGCAGTTTCACCGCCTCCAAGGCTTCATCATCTGTAATAGAGATGTATTCGGCAAGTTTTAAATCTTTTAACGAACTATGTTCGGGTCCGACTCCCGGATAATCTAGTCCCGCCGAAATTGAATGAGCTTCCAATACCTGCCCATCACAATCTTGAAGCAGATAAGTTTTCATTCCATGAAAAACACCCGGATCACCTACCGTTAAAGTAGCGCCGTGCTTTCCCGAATCGATTCCAAAACCCGCAGCCTCTACACCGATTAATTTTGTAGCTTCATTAATGAATGGATAAAAAATACCAATAGCATTCGATCCGCCACCTACGCAAGCCACAATATAATTAGGCATTTTATTTTCCTTAGCTAATACCTGCGCTTTTGTTTCTATACCAATAATCGATTGGAAATCACGAACAATCATTGGATAAGGATGAGGTCCAACCACCGAACCGATGATATAGTGAGTATCATTAACATTTGCCACCCAATCACGAATCGCTTCATTTGTGGCATCTTTTAGAGTTTTGCTTCCCGATGTAACGGGTACTACTTCAGCACCGAGCATCTTCATTCGGAATACATTTAATTGCTGACGTTCGGTATCAATTTCTCCCATATACACAACACACTTCAAACCGAACTTGGCACAAACAGTCGCAGCGGCAACTCCATGCTGTCCCGCACCGGTTTCTGCAATTATTCTTTTTTTACCGAGTCTTTTCGCTAATAAAATCTGTCCGAGTGCATTATTTAATTTATGTGCTCCTGTATGGCAGAGGTCTTCCCTCTTTAAATATATTTTCCCTTTGCCATAATATTCCGTTAATCTTCTGGCATAAGTCAAAGGTGTTTCTCTTCCGTTATATTCCTTCTGGAGACTATTTAATTCATCAATAAAATCAGGGTCATTCTTCGCTTCATTATATGCCTGCTCCAATTCATTGAGCGAATGAATTAATGTTTCGGGAACAAACTGTCCTCCATATTCACCATATTTTCCTTTAGTATCTGGATAATTATATTCTTTAATAGTCGTCATAATATTTTATTTATTATTCCTTATTCAATAAATGGTTTATTTACTTCAGTAATATTCGATTGCCTGTCTATTCTACTTACGATTTATTATTCTTTTAGTTCGTTCAATTTTTCAAAAAATGCTTTTACTTTTGTATGATCTTTTTTTCCGGGATGTGATTCTAAGGAAGAAGAAAGATCAATGGCAGAAGGGTTAATCTCATTTATCAATCTTTCGATATTATCAATTCCAATTCCGCCGGCAATTATAGAATACCTTCTATATTCTTCCGGAATAATATTCCAATCAAAAGTTTTTCCTGTACCGCCAAAATTATTTCCTTTGATTTCATCACTTCCACTCCGCCTTTTGCTTACTTTTACATCAGAGGCACTGATATTCTTTTTGCTACTTCCGACACCAAGTTTACTGCTTAACGTTCCACTACTTTCAAGTTCGGAACTTAGGGATCTTTTTCCGCCTTTTCTACCACCGGCATCTTCGCCCTCCTCTCTGTTTCTTCCCGCTTTTAATTCCTTTTCATTTAACGAGATAGATTTACTCATTACAACTGCTGCCGGATCCGAATCAAACATAGGAATTATCCCCTGAAATCTTTCAACGATCGAAAAATCAAAATTCTTATTTGTACGGAATGCCTTAATAATCGGGAAATTAATATCATCTGTAACTTGCGGAGTTTCATCTCCATGAAGCTGTACCGCATTTAGTCCTAATTCCTCCGCAATGAGATTGACAATCCTCGGTTTCTCATTTACAAAAACACCTATTTTCATGGTAAAAGGAGAAACTTCTTTAAGAATATTTTGTGCCGTAAAAATATCGATATATCTTTTGCTCCCTTTATAGAGCATAAATCCGAGCGCATCAGCTCCGCACTCAACGCAATAAATTGCATCAGTAATATTTGTTATACCGCATATTTTTACTTTCATTTTTTTCCCTTCATTAAGTCTGAATTTAATTATCCAATTTCGTTAATCCATTCTTTAAATTCAGATAAACTTTCGTATAAATTTTCTTTCGTCATAAAATGTTCGCCCACAAGAGCCGCAGAAGCACCGGCATCCCTTATATATTGAAGATCCTCTTTTCTCTTTATTCCGCTCTCTGAAACTATTACGATATCATTCGGTATTGATTTAATTACGTTTTCTGTTGTTTTTAAGTCAGTCGAAAAATCTTCTAGATTACGATTATTAATCCCGATTATTTTATTGAGTTTGAAATCGATTTTTACTAACTGAACTTTAGAATGTACTTCAAGTAAGACTGCCAATCCTAATTCAATTGCTGCATGAGTTAGCTCATTAATTTGCATTTTAGAGAGCGTTTCGGATATTAATAAAATTGCATCCGCACCATTTGCCTTTGCCTCAAAAACTTGATATTCATCTATAATAAAATCCTTTCTCAAAAGAGGTGCTTCTTTAAATTTAGCTATATCATTCAGAAAGGAAATACTACCCTGAAAAAATTTTTTATCTGTAAGAATGGATATTGCATCTGTCCCGCCTTTGAAATATTCTTCCGCTATTTTAATATGATTAAAATCATCTCTTATTACGCCTTTAGACGGACTTGCTTTTTTAATTTCGGCAATTAATCCTAGCCGATTATCTCGTACTAATGCAGAACGAAAATCAATACATTTTTTATCAAAGAATTCTAAATCGGAGAAACGACTAATGCTAAATTCGCTTCTAAGTTTTTTTACTTCTTCTTTTTTAATTTCGATTATCTTTTGAAGTTTGTTCATTATGCTTTCTCTCCAAATTCCTTAAGGCTCAAAAAAGATTCATAAGCTTTATTGGAAACGATCGATTCTTCGGCTGCAAATAAACATTCCTTTAACTCACTAGAATATCCCCCTGCATATAAACCCATTGCTGCATTTGCAGCCACAACATTAAAGACACTATTTCGTTCTTTTTTAGTTAGAAGATTATAGATTATTTCCGCATTTACTTTCGGATTTCCACCTTTAATCTCTTCCTGATTAAGCAAAGGATAAGAAAAAGTTTCGTTATTTATTGAATAGTGATAAACATTTTTGTCTTTCTTGTATTCATTCACATAAGTGATATCATTTAGCGAAATTTCATCGAATCGATCAGCAGTACAAACAAAACAAACTTTTTCCATATCAAGGAACTTAGCTGCCTGAGACATTAATCGGGCTGTTTTATAATTAAACGTTCCTATTATCTGCTTCTTGGTTCCTGCCGGATTTGTTAATGGTCCCAGTATATTAAAAATTGTTTTTATACCAAGCTCCCCTCTTACGGGTGCAACGTATTTCATAGCAGGATGATATAACGGTGCGAACAAAAACGCTATCCCAACTTCATTCAATGCTCTTTCCGATTGTTCACTCGTGAGATTGATATTCACTCCAAGCTCTCTTAGAACATCAGCACTTCCGGAATTACTTGATATTGCGCGATTGCCATGCTTAGCCACTTTAATACCCGCGCCCGCTGCTACAAATGATGCCGCTGTGGAAATATTAAATGTACCTGCATAGTCGCCGCCTGTACCGCATAAATCAATTGTATTCGTTACATCAGAATTTATTTTTATGCTATTCTCTCTCATTGCCAGAGCAAATCCGGCAACCTCTTCTGCCGCCTCGCCCTTTGCTTTTAGACCAACCAATAATCCCGCTATTTGTGAATTATTTACTTCTCCCTTCATTATCATATTCATAACATTAAAAGATTCTTGAAGCGAGAGACTCTCTTTATTTGTTATTTTTTCTAAAAAATATTTAATCATAGCGATACCCAATTTTTAATTAAGTTTTTTCCTTCCGGAGTTAAAATTGATTCGGGATGAAATTGAATCCCTTCGATTGGAAATGATTTATGTCGAACTCCCATTATTATTCCTTCTTCGGTCTCGGCTGTTACAACTAATTCATCCGGAAGAGAATCACGATCTATTACTAATGAATGATACCTGCCTGCACTAAATTTTTGTGGAATGTTTTTGTAAATGCCATTTCCATCATGAATAATCTCTGAAGACTTACCATGAACGAGCGAAGGTGCATGAATAATAGTACCTCCAAAACAATAACCGATTGCTTGATGACCGAGGCACACTCCGAGAATCGGAATATTTTCACCGAGTGATTTAATTACATCCAACGTAATATGAGAATCTTCCGGTCTCCCCGGTCCGGGTGAAATTACAATTTTATCAGGATGTAATTCATCTATTTCCGAAATGGTGATTTTATCATTTCTTTTTACGATTATATCATTCTCAAACTCACCGATCAGATGAACTAAGTTGAAAGTGAAAGAATCGTAATTATCAATTACCAATATTTTCATCAATCACCTCTGCATGTTTTAGTGCATTTAATATCACCGCTGCCTTATTATGAATTTCATTGTATTCTAATTCGGGTTTGCTATCTGCTACAATACCCGCTCCTGCCTGCCAATATAGCTTATTCTCTTTGGCGAATAATGTTCTGATGGCAATACACATATCTAGATTACCTCTAAAATCGATATATCCAGCCGCGCCTGCATATACATTTCTTTTTAAGTCTTCGATTTCGTCAATGAGCTGAATCGCCTTTATTTTCGGTGCTCCCGTAACAGTTCCTGCAGGGAAACTTGCTCTAAGTGCATCAATACAATTCTTTCCTTCTGCAAGTTCTCCCTCCACTTTTGAAACTATATGCATTACATGAGAAAATTTTGTTATCGATTTATCTTCGATTACATTAACTGAACCGAACTTACAAACTCTTCCAATATCGTTTCTTGCCAAGTCAACCAACATTGTATGCTCAGCGATCTCTTTCGGATCATTCATTAGATCAATTTCTAATTCTGAATCTTCAATATCTGTTTTACCTCTTTTGCGAGTTCCTGCAATCGGTAGTATTGTTGCTTTATTGTTTTTTACTTTTAATAAATCCTCGGGTGATGTGCCCGCTATCTTTATATTATTGGCAAATTCAAAAAAGTACATATATGGCGAAGGATTAATAATTCTAAGCGCTCGATAAACATTTAATAGATCACCTCTAAATTCTCCTTCGAATCGCCTTGATAATACTATCTGAAATACGTCTCCTTCGGTAATATGTTTCTTACATCTGTTTACGTCATAAATAAATTTTTCTTTATCCTTTATTTCGGAATTAGTGTTACTAAGTTCAAAGAAGCGGTCGTTTATATAAGTGTTTTTTAGTTCATCTCTTAGTCTTGCTAATTCTTCTTTAGCGGATTGGTATAAATTTTCCAATTCGGGATTATTATCTATACGGACATTTTTGATTAGAATTATCTGATGTTTAAAGTGATCGAAAGCGATTAATAAATCATAAAAACCAAAAATAGAATCTGGAATTTCGAGTTTATCATTACCTTCAAATGTGATACTATTTTCAATTTGCGAAACATTTTCATAACCGAAATAACCGACTATACCGCCCGAGAAATCGGGTAGTCCTTCGATTTGTGGATAGTTTATACCTTTGATCGATTCCGAAAGATATTCTAGAATATCTTTTTGCTCTAATTTGGTTTCGCCCGCTTCATCTATAAAAAGTTGATTGCCATAATTATAAATTAGTTTTTTAGGACTTCCGCCGATAAATGAAAAACGTGCTAATCGACCTATTCCTTCTACCGATTCAAGCAGAAAACTATTTTTTCTTTTCTCTCTGAATTTTAGATAAGCCGCAACGGGAGTCAGTAAATCTGCTGTAATAATTTCATAAACGGGAATCATGTTATGATTCACAGCGAAACTTTGAAAATCTTTGAAATCCATAAATCCTCTTGAATAATTAAAATTATTTTTGATAATCGAACCATCGCCTTAGCACGAGCTCATTTTAAAATACTAATTTCATAAACGAAAAAACCCTTCCCGGTATTTCCGAGAAGGGTCTTTTAAAACTAAAAAATTATATAACTATCTCATATCACCGGGTGATCACCTTATTTGATATACTCCACCACCATGCCCATGAAGTGCCAAGTGTTGATATGCGATATGTTTGTGTGCTCAAAATCATAAGATGTAAAGATAGAACTGTGAAATTGCTAAGTCAAGATAAAAATTAATTTCTACTTTGTTAGGTAAAGAAATTTTAATATTTTTGCTTCGCATCCTTAGCTCAGTTGGTAGAGCAGTAGACTCTTAATCTATTGGTCGGGGGTTCGAGTCCCCCAGGATGCACACACCTTAAAAACCCGGTTTACGCCGGGTTTTGTTTTATTTCTCATTTCTCTGATCAATTAATTCTTATCATCATCCATTCTTTAATTACCTTTTTGTGTAATTTTCCATTCACAAAATAAAATTACATAAGAATACGATTCTTAACTGAAGATTTTCGTATTAATGAATCGGCAATTATAAATCATTCATCAATAGATGATATTAAATTTAATATTATGCAAAAAAAATCGATAATATAGATAGAAGAATTTATTTTAAGAAATGTATTGTGTTAATTTAGAGGTTTATGAGTAAAATTATTGTTATAGAATTAATCTATAATTTATCCATTTTAGTATCTTTAAGTGTCTTGTCGAGCTTTGTTGATTCAAGGATCAGCAAAAAAACAATTGACGGAAAGTTATTGCAAGGAGTTCTATTCGGGATATCCGCAATAATAGGTATGATGTATCCGTTTCGATTTGCCGAAGGTATTATTTTCGATGGTCGTTCAATCGTAATAAGTTTGAGTACTTTATTCTTCGGTCCCATCTCGGGATTTATTACTGCTATTATGGCTCTATTATATCGAATTTATTTGGGAGGAAATGGCGCGATTATGGGCTCGCTTGTAATAATTTCCTCTTTTCTTATCGGTTGGATATTTTATAGAAAAAAAACCGGTGAAGAAGAACAATCATTTACCAATTCGCAACTATATTTATTAGGTTTAAGTGTTCATATAGTTATGGTTGCACTAATTCTTACACTTCCCACCAAATCTATGCTACCTGCTTTGCGAACTATCAGCGGAACAGTATTATTAGTTTACCCTATCATCACTTTGATTATCGGAAAAATATTGTTGGATCATGAACAATCTCAAAGTCATTTAATTAGCTTAAAGGAAAGCAGAGAAAAATATAAATCTCTGGCAAGCACTTATGAGGCACAAAAAAAGCTATTTGAAACTACTTTATATAGCATAGGCGATGCAGTAATTACAACTGATATAAAAGGTAGAGTGATGCAGATGAATCCCGTTGCCGAGGAACTCACCGGTTGGAATGAATCTGAAGCAAGAACAAATTTCTTAAAAGATATTTTTGTAATCATTAATGAAGAAAGCCGAGCCCCGGTAGAAAACCCTGTCGAGATTGTTATAAAAGAAGGTAAAACTGTTGGTCTAGCCAATCATACTATTTTGATTTCAAAAACAGGGAAAGAAATCCCTATTGCTGATAGCGGAGCACCAATAAAAACTGAAAAAGGAGAAGTAATCGGAGTTGTATTGGTATTTCGAGATAAAACAAGCGAACACGAAGCCGAAAAAATATTAATGGATAGCGAAGCTCGTTACAGAAGTATATTTGAAAATAATCATGCACCAATGATATTAGTTGACCCCGAAACCGCATATCTCCTTGATGTTAATCCCGCTGCTCTTAATTACTACGGTTGGAGTAAAGAAGAGATGCTAAATATGAAGATGACTCAGATTAATACTGCGTCACCGGAAGAAATTAAAAAAGCAATGAACGAAGCTAAGATGCAAAAAAGAAATTTTTTCGAATTTAAGCATAGACTTGCATCCGGTGAAATACGGGATATATCATTATATAGCGGAAAGATTGTAATAAATAAAAAAGAATTACTTTATTCATTAGTATTAGATATTACCGATAAAAAAATTGCTGAAGCCGCACTTATCAAAGCAAGAGAACAAGCCGAAAAAGCAAATCAATTGAAATCTGAATTTCTCGCACAGATGTCTCACGAAATAAGAAGCCCCCTTAATGCTGTTCTTAATTTCCATTACCTCATAAAAGAGGAAACCAAAGATATATTAAACGATAATTTAGAATTATCATTCGAAGCAATTGAATCGGCTTCTCATAGAATTGTTAGAACTATCGATATGATCTTAAATATGTCTGAACTCCAATTAGGGACTTACGAACTTACATTAAGAAAAATGAATATCACGGAATCCCTAAATAAACTTGCAAAAGAGTACAAAAAAAATGCTCAAAGAAAAAACATTGAACTCAAAACGAATATTGAATTAAATGATCCAATAATTTCTACTGACGATTATGCATTCAATCAAATATTTGCTAATCTCATTGATAATGCCGTAAAATATACCGAAAAGGGGGTTATCAATATTAATGCACACACGCTAAATAATAAAATATTGATTGAAATTGAAGATTCTGGAACAGGTATTTCCGAAGATTTTCTTCCTTATTTATTTGAGCCATTTTCACAGGAAGAACAGGGCTATAGCCGAAAATTTGAAGGTAGCGGTTTAGGAACCGCATTGATTAAAAAATATTGCGATATCATTAATGCCGATATTTCCGTGAAAAGCCGCAAAGGAGAAGGTTCAATATTTACGGTAACACTCCCCGTTATTCATTAGTTATTATTTTCTCACTTGATCCCTTCTAAAATGTTTATTATATTTCGTTATACAACGAAATGAATAATATGAAAGACCAAACAAAAATATTCAAAGCATTATCCGATCTCAATCGCATAAGAATTTTAAAAGCACTCCAGACAAAATCATTATGCGTCTGCGAAATTAAAGAATTACTTAATTTAGCTAATTCCACGGTTTCTCAGCACTTAAAAATTCTTAAGGAAACAGGTTTTATTGTTGAGGAAAAAGATGGTAAATGGGTTAATTATATGATAAATCCCAAGCCAATCGATTCTCGAATAAGTTCTATTTTGTCCACATTTGATTTTTGGATTAATGATGAGAATTTAATAGTAAGCGATAAAAACAAAATTAAAAATATCGATAGAAATAAGATTTGCGGAATATAATTATTATTCCATTTCGCCTATTAACAAAATAAATATAGAGGAATTATGTTAAATGTAAAAGTACTTGGAACCGGCTGTAAAAAATGCCAGACCTTAGAAGCTTCGGTAAAAGAAATAATTACAGCTAATAAAATAGAAGCAACAGTAGAAAAAGTGGATGATCTTAGTGCTATCGTTTCTTATGGTGTGATGACAACCCCTGCATTAGTTATTAACGAAAAAGTAGTCTCTGCCGGAACATTGCCACAAGAAGATCAAATCCTCACTTGGCTTAAAGAAGGATAGACTTTTGTTAGCTCTTAATAAAAAATTTTTATCTCTGTTATTATTATTATTTCTGTGGTTCTTGATATATCTAAACCTCGAATCCATTTCTAATTTTATTGTGTATCAAGTATTTGGTTTACCCAAAGGAACTCATTTAAGTGATGCTATATGGTTTTTTGTTTTTGAAGTACCAAAGGTATTACTCCTTCTTGTATTAATTGTATTTTTTGTCGGTATAATAAGAAGTTACTTTTCTCCGGAGAGAACAAGAAAAATCCTAGGAGGCAAAAAATTATTTATTGGTAATATCTTATCAAGCTTTCTTGGAATTGTTACCCCATTCTGTTCATGTTCAGCTATTCCTTTGTTTCTCGGATTCATTGAGTCGGGAGTGCCACTCGGAGTTACATTTTCATTTTTAATTGCTGCTCCCATGATTAATGAAGTAGCTCTCGTTTTATTATTCGGTTTATTCGGCTGGGAAACTGCCCTGCTCTATATGTCCACAGGTTTAATAATCGCAATAATTTCAGGTTATATTATAGGCATACTTAAACTCGAAAAATATATCGAGCCGTGGGTCTATCAAGTCAAAGTGGGAAGTCAAGAATTTATTCCGGTTAAAATTTCCTTTACCGATAGAGTTAATACGGGATATGCTACCGTGAAAGAAATTGTAGGTAAGATTTGGATTTATATTCTTCTTGGTATAGCGGTTGGTGCAGGAATACACGGTTATGTCCCTGAGAATTTCATGGCAGGGCTTATGGGAAAAAGTGCTTGGTGGTCTGTCCCCGCAGCCGTTATTATTGGCGTTCCGATGTATTCAAATGCCGCCGGCATAATCCCGATTGTCCAAGCGCTCTTGGCAAAAGGGGCATCGCTCGGCACGGTTTTAGCATTTATGATGAGTGTTATTGCGCTTTCGCTTCCCGAAATAATTATACTTAAAAAAGTATTAAAGATACAATTGATTTTTGCTTTTGTTGGTATTGTGGCATTTGGAATAATTACTGTCGGCTATCTTTTTAATCTTATTTACTAATAATATTAATAAAAATATATTTGATAATAGAATAATATTTTTTAGTTTGCCCGAATTAATATTGAGGAGATTGGTCTTGGAAATATTTTATTTAATTTTGATTGGTATAGCTGCCGGTATCGTAAGTAGTTTTCTTGGAATTGGTGGTGGATTAATAGTTATTCCCGGACTTGTAATGCTTCTCGGATATACCCAAAAAATGGCTCAAGGCACTTCTCTTGCTTTGCTGCTCCCGCCAATCGGTCTTCTTGCAGTAATTAATTATTATAAAGCGGGATATGTCGATTTCAAAGCAGCCGGATTTATGGCGGTTGCATTTCTCGTTTCAAGTTATTTAGCTTCTAAATATGCTGTAACTTTACCTGAAGATATAATCAAGAAAATTTTCGCCACATTTCTTCTTTTCTATGCATTGAAGTTATTCTTCGGGAAATAATTTTATTTTATAATTTAGACTAATGTGATTCGATAGACACTTTTTCTATAATTTCAAATAAATTAGAAAGATATCTGCCTCCTATTTCCTTTCATGGTTACTTATACTTATTTTAGCAAAATCCTTTAACTTTTCACGGTAAGAAAATGAAAAAAGTTTTATTCCTTCTCATTATCTCGTTCTCGATCTCTATTGCTCAATCTATTACAGTTACTAATTCCGGTTTTGAAACAATCAAAAACAATCAACCCGAAGGCTGGGTTATAAACACTACCGGAAAATTATCTATCGATAATTCAACATCAAAATCGGGCAAATCAAGTCTATTAATTACTCACGATGATTGGCAAAGAACAGAAATCACTTCTTCCGAAGTGAATTTGAAAGTGGGACATGTTTACAAAGTTTCGGGTTGGATAAAAACCGAAAACGCAGAATCAAATTCTTACGATCAATACCCTACTCCACTTGCCGCTGTAATAACAATGGAATCTTTTCCCTTTACGAATAACTCCCCGGCAGTAGGAGCTACAACCGATTGGCAGAAAGTGGATGTGATGTTCGTTGCAACGAAATCGAAAGACAAAATCCAACTTCACCTGGGTTATAATGGCAATGCAAAAGGAAAAGCTTGGTTTGATGATATAGCACTTACTGAAGTAACAGATATCAGCGAATATATTCCATTAGAAACAGTTAAATGGCACGGACCCGCATTCCGTTACGAAGATAAAGGATGGATTTTTGTTCATATCGAAGGCAAGCCATATCAAAGAGGTCTTCAATATGGCTCACTCCTCGCAGATGATATAAAAATGTTTATAGAGAAACTTGCTACAAATTATAATTCTTCCGATCCACGACAGGAATGGCAGCGTCTTCGCTTTGAAACCGATGCGATGTTTCTTAGAAAATATGATGAAGAATATTTAACCGAAATGAAAGGGATAGCCGATGGTGCTGCAAAAGCGGGAGCAAAGGTTTTCGATCGCCCCATTGATCTTCTTGATATCGTTGCGATAAATTCATCAATCGATTTAGATTACGTTCAAGATGCACTTCGTATCACGCCAAATCCTCTCTCGGGAAAAAGTTTCCTCTCCGAAGAAGATGATCTTTTAGTAAAAGAACGTCTCCATAAATGCTCCTCATTCTTAGCAAACAACTCTGCTACAAAGGATGGAAGAATTGTTTACGGACAAATTTTTATGTGGGGCGGATATACCGGTTATCATTGGAATGTAATTACCGATATAGTCCCTTCCGAAGGCAATAGATTAGTATATCAAACATATCCGGGTGGTATTCATTCAGGAGCTGATTTCTATATGAATAGCGCAGGAATTATGCTCGGCGAAACAACAGTCCAGCAGACACCTTATAATCACGATGGTATCCCGCAATCTAATCGTATCCGAAAAGCAGCTCAATACGCTAATTCTATTGATGATGTAGTGAAAATAATGACTACAAAAAATAATGGTATGTACACGAATGATTGGTTGATTGGAGACGTTAAGAAAAACGAAATAGGAATTTTACTTCTCGGTACTAACACACATAAGCTATGGCGAAGCAGTAAAAACGATTGGTATAATGATGCAAAAGATTTTTATTGGAGCGTGAATAACAATAAAGAGCTTGAAGTAAGAAAAGAATATATTCATAATCCCGATGATGCTCCGAATGATATAGTATTTCGTCCTGTGAATCGAGATCTCGCTTTCTGGGATTTTTATCAGAATAATTATGGCAGCATTGACCAAACCGCCGCATTCAATCTTTGGAATTCATCACCTATAAATAGACCTCACGCATGCGATGGAAAAGTAACAACCTCCGAAATGGCGGAGCAATTAATATTCTTTGCACATCAAGGCAAGGTAACATTAAGAGAACAGTTTATAAATGAAAATGGAAGAATGCCCGATCTGCCAAATGCTTATTCCCGTTTCACTCTTGGATATGCCGTAGCTTCTCCGATTTATATTGCCGATCAATTGAAAGCGTGGAAAGATAAAGCGCCAAAAAATAAGGAAGCAAAAGAGCTAACTATTAATGTAGCAGAGGCAAAAGATGTTTATTCCTTCGATAAAGAAGCACTTTGGAAAGGAACAGTTTTTCCGGCAAGCAATAAAGAAAATTGGTATGTGAGTGCCGCAGCAGCTTATTATTACACATTAAAACAGATGCCTGCAAAACAGGATGCGGCTTTTAATTATCTCCGCGATGAACTTACTGAATTAAATTATCGCCTTCTTTATACCACTAAACGCGAGGGTGCTATCGCTCCCGTTGACGCAAAGCAGATCTATGATAAATATAATAATTATCAGATTCCTCGCATTAAAGGAACGTTCCTTTTGCATCAATTACGATTGAAACTCGGCAATAAATCATTTGCCGAATTGATGAATAAAATTCAGACCGATTTTAGAGAAAAAAATATTACTAACGATAAATTTATTGAATATGCAGGTAAAGCCGGTATTAGCAAAGAATTTATTTCGCAATGGATTAATAGCACTAAATTACCAAAATTTACAACCGATGTGAAAATTGAAAGTGATAATAGCAAATGGAAAACCGGAATAAATATCAATCAAACCGGTAAAGTATTTAATCTGTTCCTAACGGTCTCTATTGAATTTGAAAAGGAGAGAATCGTTAAGTTAGTTGAATTAAAGAATCAGGAAAATAACTTTGAATATATATATGATAATAAGCCGCTTTCAGTTACGGTAAATGCGGGCAATGATGTCCCTGTAAATAGAACAAATTATTATACTTATTCCAATTTCTTCGATGATTATTCAAATACGGTTATTGTTTATGGAACAAAGCAGCAAGTGGAAGCCAATCATACAATCGCACTACGATATCAAAAGATGGTAGCGGATCGTTTCACCGAAACATTCCAACCGATTAAAAAGGATAGCGAGATTGATGAATCTGAATTAGCTAAAAACGATATCATCCTTCTTGGCGGCGTTTCTGAAAATAGTCTTACAGAAAAATTATTAAGTAAACTTGGTATTACAAACGGAAAATATTTCTTTGAATGGAATGGCACGACTTATAACAATAATGATGACGGGCTTTATCTAACATATCCTAACCCTTATAATCCCGCAAAAACATTATATCTATTTATTGCAAATAGCGCACAGCAATTATATCAGATGACTAAGCGTCATCAATCGATGCCTGCTTTCGCACTTTTCAAAGGAGAAAAAATAATTAAGAAAGGGTATCACACAGACTAATTATGCTCAATAAAGAGAAGATAAAATATTATTCCTCGCTTTCGGGTAAGAAAGGTAGAGCGTCAGAAAAGAAATTTTTGGTGGAAGGGAAGAAGCTAATTTTAGAAGCACTTAATTCCGGCTTCGAGCCGGAATTGATTATTCTTTCGAATGAGTTTGAACAAAATGAATTTGATTATATGAATCAGCTTGGTGGCTTTTCTCTTCATCTCGATTTTGTAAAAAATAATGACCTAGCAAAAATTGCAGATACCAAAACTCCGCAAGGAATAATCGGAATCTTCTTTGAGAAAACTTCACACAAAGCACTATCAAGTTTCTTCGGTACTTTTATCGCTTTTGAAAACATCAATGATCCCGGCAATCTGGGTACGATGTTAAGAAATTGCGATTGGTTCGATTTTAAAAATATTTTATTGAATGAAACTTGTACAGAAATTTTCAGTCCTAAGACAATTCGTTCGAGTGCCGGTTCAGTTTTTCATCTTAATATTATTCGTTCTTATTCATTCATAGATGATTTAACAAATTTCAGGAGTGCGGGTTATTCAATTTTCACTGCTGATATGGAAGGGAATAATTTATATGGATATGATTTCCCGGAACGTTCAATAATTGTTTTCGGCAATGAAGCCAACGGTCCAAGCGGGGAATTATTAAAAATTACTGATGACAGAATTAATATTCAGAGATTCGGACAAGCCGAATCTCTGAACGTTGCCAATGCCAACGCTATCATTCTTTCGGAAATAAGAAGATTTCATACTATTTAATTAATAACATTTTTTTCACTTGAGAAAAGCTATTCGTTTTAATCCGGTAGAAATATATTCCGCTTGATACAGAGTTTCCAAAAGAATCCTTTCCATTCCCATTTGATGCCGCCATTCTCAGTCTTAAATACATCTGTTTCCCAAAATCCATCATGTGGTGGTGAAGAATTCGCCCAACCTACATTTTCATCTTTCATTCTTATAGAATTAATGAGAGGAATTTTCAAATTGGGAAGTGGATTTTTAATTAATCGATCAGTTTATAACCAATTCCGTGAACTGTTAATAATATTTTGGGATTGGTAGGCTCAAGCTCTAATTTCTGACGTAGTTTCACTATAAAATTATCGATAGTCCGAGTGGTAATAAATCCTTCCTGACCCCATACATCTTTTAATAATTCATCCCTGCTAACGTTTTTATTTCTTCGTTCCCATAAATATTTTAGAAGTTCAAATTCTTTATGGGTCATTGAAATCGGAGCGTTTTTTTCGCAAGCGTTATACGACTTAAAGTTTACACTTATTCTTCCTATGAGAATCTCTTCATCGCAATGCGTGGGGAACGAAGAATCTGAGCCACCATTCGAAGGGGATATTTCTCCTGTATAAGAAAGACTGCTTCTCCTTAATACTGCTTTTACTCGTGCCAAAAGTTCTCTTAAACTAAATGGCTTTGCTATATAATCATCAGCACCAAACTCAAGTCCCAGAACTTTATCGATCTCTTCTCCTTTTGCTGTAAGCAATATAATCGGTACGTTATTTTTTTCAGCTCTCACTTTTTTACAAACATCAAAACCATTCATCTTAGGCATCATTACATCTAGTAAAACCAAATCATATTTACTATTTAATATTTTACTTAATCCTTCTTCCCCATCGCACGCCGTTTCCACTTCATAATCTTCGAACTCAAGATTATCTTTTAATCCCGAACGCATATTCGGTTCATCATCTATAATCAATATTTTATACATACTTTTTATCCTCCTCTAAAGGAAATAAAATTCTAAACTTACTCCCTTTAGACGTATCACTTTCTAATTCGATTTTTCCATTGTTCCCTTCTACAATATACTTTACCAAAGCTAATCCAATTCCCGTACCTTTAGTATCATGAATTAATCCCTTTGAAGCTCTATAAAACTTATCGAATATTTTATCCTGCTCTTCTTTTGCGATACCGATTCCGCTGTCTTCCACTTCCACAAATCCAAATCCATCTTCTATGCCGGTACGCAAAATTATTTTTTTGATTTCCTTACTATATTTCGAGGCATTATCGATAAGATTAACTATCACTTCCGAAATCGCCTCTTTATCTCCTTTAATTATAATCTCTCCCACGGTAACGAACAAAAATTCAAATTGCCGGTTCTGTAAATGATGCAAGTAAGTAGCGTAAATCTTTTTAGCAATTTCATTCAAATCGATTTTTTCAAGAACGAAATTTCTTTTACCCGCTTCAAGCTTCGAGAAACTTAAAATGCGATTTACTATATTGCTTAATCTATTAGTCTCTCCGCTAATAATCGAATAGTACTCCTTCTTTTTCTCTTCAGATTTTATTCGATCCATTTCTAATGTTTCAGCATACATATTAATTAGTGCGAGCGGAGTGCGAAGTTCGTGAGATACATTTGAAACGAAATCTGATTTAATTTGTGCTAATTCCATTTCACGCTTAATATTTCGATAAACGAAATACATCCCGATGGACATCAATAATCCTAAAGCTGCAATAAGAGCAATATTCGTATAAATACGTGTATGAATTATTTCTTCTAAAGTATCCCCCTTTACGCTCATAGCTAATTGATAACCGGGGATTAACCAAAAATTAGCCCTCTGCTGCGCTTCTTCGATCGTAAAATTTTCTGTAGAATATACAGCATTTCCCGAATGAAAAATTCCAACCATAAATTGATCGGAAGCAATGGAACGGATTCTTCCGGATAGATTCTTAGTAACAAAATCTTTTTTGTTTAATTGAAACAGACAAATTTTATCGTTATTTGTAACGAATAACAGAAGTACATCCTCACCAAAATCGATCGATTCAATTTTTTGGTAATTCTGATTTTTATAAATAAAAAATCTTCTTACGAGATTAATATTATTTTTTATTATTTTGCTGATTAATTCCGAATCAGAAAACTTAGCAGCAATTAATACGTCTAATGACGTATCGGCTAATACAATATTTTTCACCGATTGGGTAATCGGCAGATATTCTTTTAAAGATTTCTCAAGAAGCTTCTCATCTTTATTTTGCCTTATTATATCTTCCGTCTTGAACATCCAGCTTCGGACTATATCATCGGAATATTGATTAATCGAGAATATTATCGCTTCTAATTGATTCTTATAAATATCTTGAATAATCTTTTCATTTTTATTTAACGATAAATATTCGTTAATCGAAAAAAAGATTATCGGGAAAAGAGAAATTACCGTTAATATTATCGTGATTTTTTTAATTGGTTTGTTCATTAAGAGGTAATATGTTTATACAGTTATCCATAACAAGCAGAAAAATATCAAATAAGTTACATCCCACCAAACAAAATATCAACTCATTTATAAAAGGTTACAATATGAAAAAATTATCACTGTCTTTGATAGTGCTTTTTGTTTTTCTATCAATCCCGATAAAAGCACAATTGCCGGCAAAGCTTATTCAGTTTCCCGATGTCTCGGCTACACAAATTGTATTTTTATATGGAGGTGATTTATGGCTCGCCTCAAAAGATGGAGGCTTGGCTTATAAACTTACTTCTCCAAAAGGAATTGAAGTATTTCCAAAATTCTCACCCGATGGAAAGACTATAGCATTCAACGGAAATTATAGCGGAAGTATGGATATTTTTACTGTCCCTACCGAAGGAGGAATTGCCGAAAGAGTTACTCATCATGGAATGAGCGAACGACTTCTCGACTGGTATCCCGATGGAAAAAGCATCCTTTTTTCTTCTGCAATGGAGAGCGGCAAGCAGCGATTTAATCAATTATATAAGCAGCCGGCAGAGGGCGGACTACCCGAAAAATTAGAGCTCCCTTATGGCGAAATCGGCTCTCTTTCAGCCGATGGAAGCAAATTAGCATATACACCTATTACAAGAGCTTTCCGCAATTGGAAAAGATATAAAGGCGGTATGGCACCCGATATTTGGTTATACGATTTCAAAAATAAAACCGCAGAAAACATCACAAAAAATATATCCAATGATGAATTCCCGATGTGGTATAAAAATAAAATCTATTTCCTTTCAGATAGAGGAAGCGAAAATAGAGCAAATATCTATTCTTATGATTTATCGACAAAAGAAACCAAACAGGTAACAAATTTCAAGGATTTCGATATTCACTATCCATCCATTGGTCCAAGCGATTTAGTTTTTGAAGCAGGCGGAAAACTATATCTCCTTTCCCTATCCGATGAAAAACTTAAGGAAATCAGTATTAATGTAGTATCTGATGGTATCACTTTGATGCCGAAAGTGGTAAATGCTTCGAGCCAAATTCAAAACGCCAATATCTCACCTGATGGAAAGAGAGCATTAATTACTGCACGCGGAGAAGTATTTAATGTCCCTGCCGAAAATGGTGCAGTTATTAATGAAAGCCAAAGTCCCGGTTCGTTTGAAAGATACGCTTCTTGGTCTCCTGATGGTAAATATGCCGCTTATTGGAGCGATGCTTCGGGCGAATATGAAATCACAATTAAAAATTTAACTACGAATGAGCCTGCAAAAAAAGTATCTTCTTTTGGACCCGGTTTTAGATATAATCTTTATTGGAGCCCCGACAGCAAAAATCTCTGTTTTGTAGATCAGACAATGATGATTAATGTTTATAACATTGAAAAAGAAAAAAATACAGAGATCGAAAAACAGCGCAGTTTATTCCAAGGCGGATTAGAAAATTTCTCTGTTTCTTGGTCATCGGATAGCAGGTATATCGCATTCGTAAGAGAACTTCCAAATCATCTAAATGCTATAGCTTTATACGATACAAAAGAGAATAAAATTCATCAGGTTACAAGTGGTTATTATTCAGATTCTAACCCCGCATTCGATCCAGACGGAAAATATCTTTATTTATTGACAAATAGAAATTTTGCACCAGTTTATAGTGATTTTGAAGGAAGCTGGATTTATCCCAATTCTACACAAGTTGCAGCAATATCATTAACTAATGAGATTGCTTCTCCTATCGCTCCAAAGAATGATACAACGGCAGTAAAGAAAGATGAACCAAAGAAAACCGATGATAAAAAAGACGAGAAAAAAGATGACAAGAAAGAGGATAAGAAGAAAGATGAAGTGAAAGAAGTGAAAATCGATTTTGAAGGAATTGAAAGCCGATTAGTTCTTTTACCGATTGATGCCGGAAATTATAATTCATTAAATGCAGTTTCAGGTAAGGTAATCTATTCAAAAGCACCTAATTCCGGTTCAGCAGAGAAAACAAGTGCAGTAAAATATTATGATCTCGAAAAAAGAGAAGAGAAAACTATACTCGCTGACGTTAGCGGATATAAAGTTTCGGCTGATGGTAAAAAAATCCTCGCCATGAAAGGAAGTTCATTCTCGATAGTTGATGTGGCAGCGGATCAAAAAATGGAAAAAAAACTTCCTACCTCTCAACTCGAATTTACCGTTACCCCACGGGAAGAATGGAAACAGATCTTCAATGATGTATGGCGCCTCGAAAGAGATTTCTTCTATGATAAAAATATGCACGGTGTTGATTGGAAAGCTAAGAAAGTTCAATACGGCAATCTTATAGAAAATTGCATTACAAGAGAAGATGTAAATTTTGTTCTCGGCGAATTGATTTCGGAACTAAATGCTTCGCATACATATAAAGGAGGTGGCGACCAAGATTACGCAGAAATGAGAAAAACCGGTTATCTTGGAATCGATTGGGCAGTAGAAAATAATGCTTTTAAAATTAAAAAAATTATTGAAGCAGCTCCTTGGGATACGGAAGTCCGCTCACCACTTGCCGAATCAGGTGTTAAAGTAAAACAAGGCGATTATATCCTAGAAGTAAATGGTATTAAGCTCGATACTAAAAATGACCCTTGGGCTAATTTCGATAATCTCGCAGGAAAGACTATCGAATTAACTGTCAATTCAAAACCTTCATTGGAAGGAAGTTGGAAGGTAATAGTTACAGCATTGGGCGATGAAACTCGTTTAAGAAATCTTGCATGGATTGAGCAAAACAGAAAAAGAGTGGAAGAAGCATCTAACGGAAAAGTAGGTTATATTTATGTTCCTTCTACCGGAATTGATGGACAAAATGAACTCGTAAGACAATTTTATTCCCAGACGAATAAAGAAGCATTAATTATAGATGAAAGGTTTAATAATGGCGGACAAATTCCTGATCGATTTATCGAACTCTTGAATAGAAAACCATTAGCATTTTGGGCAGTAAGAGATGGAGATACATGGCAATGGCCGCAAACGGCTCATTTCGGTCCGAAAGTAATGTTAATTAATGGCTGGAGCGGATCCGGCGGAGATGCATTCCCCGATTTCTTCAAAAAGTCTCAGCTCGGTCCATTAGTAGGTATGAGAACATGGGGTGGATTAATCGGAATTTCCGGTGCACCTGAATTGATTGACGGCGGCTCGATTACAGTGCCGACATTCCGTATGTATGATCCAGACGGTAAATGGTTTAAGGAAGGTCATGGAGTTGATCCGGATATCGAAGTAATTGATGATCCGGCTCAGATGGTTAAAGGTATTGATCCACAGCTCGAAGCAGGAGTTAATGAAGCTCTAAGATTAATTAAGGAAAAACCATTTGTTTTCCCTAAGCATCAAGATTATGAAAAAAGATAAGTTACTCAAATATATATTATTCAAAAAAACATGGAGTATTTAATGCGACTTAAACAAATTATCTTTTTCTTGATGATCGTGCCATTATTGGTTTTTGCACAAAAGAAAGATGAGAAAAAAGATGAGAAAAAAGACCCGATAAATTCGGGTTTGATTAGCGGATTAAAATTAAGAAACATTGGACCTGCATATTGCTCGGGCAGAATCGCGGATTTTGCAGTTAATCCAAATAACATTAATGAGTATTACGTTGCCGTTGCAAGCGGTAATGTATGGAAAACCGATAATGCGGGTACTACTTGGAAACCGATTGCGGATACAATTCGTGCTTATTCGATTGGTGTTGTAAAGCTTGATCCTACTAATCCAAATGTTGTATGGATTGGAACGGGCGAGAATAATCATCAGCGCGCTCTCGGATATGGATGCGGTGTTTATAAATCGCTCGATGGCGGACAGTCTTGGAACTATATGGGTCTAAAGGATTCACGCCAAATCGGCGGAATTGTTATTGATCCACGCAACCCTAACGTGGTTTTTGTAGCTGCCGAAGGTTCTGCTTGGGGTCCGGGTGGTGAGCGCGGTCTTTATAAATCAAATGATGGCGGTAAAACTTGGCGCAAAACGCTTTCTATCAGTGAGAATACCGGTGTTAATAATGTTGTTATGGACCCTCGTTTTCCGGATATACTTTATGCCACCTCCGAACAGCGCAGAAGACATGTATTTACCAAAATCGGCGGCGGACCTGAATCCGCTGTTTATAAATCTGTCGATGGCGGAGAATCATGGACTAAATTAACCAAGGGACTCCCTTCAGCCGATATGGGTGGAATGGGAATTGCCATCTCTCCCGTTAATCCTGATTATGTTTATCTCATTATTGAAGCAGCAGAAGATGCAGGCGGATTCTTCCGTTCTACTAACCGCGGCGAATCATGGGAGAAGATGAGTGATTACGCTTCATCAGGTCAATACTACAACGAAATTTATTGCGATCCAAAAGACGTAGATAAAGTTGTATCGGTAGAAACCGTTACCAAATATACTCTTGACGGTGGTAAGACATGGAAATCGCTCGGCAATGAATATCGCCACGTTGATGATCACGCTTTCTGGGTTAATCCCGATAATACTAATCACTTCTTAATCGGTGGTGATGGCGGAATTTATGAATCGTATGATAACGGCAAGACTTTTGAATTTAAGTCCAATCTACCCGTTACACAATATTACCGAGTAAATGTAGATAACGATTTACCGTTTTATAATGTATATGGCGGTACCCAAGATAATAGCAGTATGGGCGGACCATCACGCACTACGAGCGAAGCCGGTATTGTTAATTCTGATTGGTGGGTTACTCAAGGAGGCGATGGATTCTGGACAGCAATCGATCCTAAAAATCCGGATATAGTTTATGCCGAGTCTCAATATGGCGGTATGGTTCGTTACGACCGTAAAAGCGGCGAATCAATCGATATTCGTCCCGAACCACGCAAAGGGGAAGAAACCTATAAATGGAATTGGGATGCACCATTATTAATTAGTGTGCACAATAATTCCCGTTTATATACTGCTGCAAATAAAGTATTTAGAAGCGAAGACCGTGGCAATACTTGGCAGGTAATAAGCGATGATCTTACTACACAAACTGACCGTAATTCATTCCCTGTAATGGATAAATTTTGGAGTATCGATGCGGTTGCTAAAGATGTATCCACTTCACCATGGGGAACTATCGTTTCATTTGCAGAATCTCCTAAGAAAGAAAATCTTCTTTTCGTAGGTACGGACGATGGACTAATTCAAATCAGCGAAGATGCAAAAACTTGGAATAAGATCGAATCATTCCCGGGCGTTCCTAAAATGACCTACGTAAGCGATATATATCCATCTCGTTTTGATGAAAATATTGTATTCGCATCGTTCAATAATTTGAAAAGAGATGACTTCAAACCATATCTATTAAAAAGCAGCGATAAAGGAAAAACCTGGGTTTCTATTGCAGGTAATCTACCGGCTAATGGTTCCGTTCATACGATTATTCAGGATTTCAAAAATCCCGATCTTTTATTCGTAGGTACTGAATTTGGATTGTATTTTTCTGTAACGGGCGGCGATAACTGGGTTCAAATTAAAAACGGTCTTCCGGTTCAAGCAGTAAAAGATTTAGCCATTCAAGAAAGAGAATCGGATTTAGTGCTTGCCACATTCGGCAGAGGATTCTTTATTCTTGATGATTATTCACCACTACGCGAGCTTAATAAAGAGTTCGTCAATAAAGATGCATATCTCTTCCCGATTAAAAAAGGTCTTACCTATATCGAAAAAGGGAGCGTTTATGGACAGGGTCATCAATTCTACAAAGCACCCAATCCTGAGTTCGGTGTTCCTTTTACTTATTATATAAAGGAAGTACCGAAAACTCTTAAAGCAATTCGTAAAGAAAAAGAAAATGAATTATTCAAGGAAGGTAAGCAAATTCCGCAGCCATCTTATGCAGAACTAAAAGCAGAAGAATTGGAAGTTGCTCCTTATCTGATTTTCAAAATTGCCGATGAGGATGGAAACGTTGTCCGTACTCTTACTTCCTCTGCATCAAAAGGTATTAAAAGAGTTGTATGGGATCTATCTTATGAAAGCTTCTATCCTATTAACGTAAAAGAAAATAAATTCAATCCAGTCGCAAAGGAAAACGGCAGCATGCTCGTACTTCCGGGTAAATATAATGTTTCAATGTCTCTTGTGGCTCGTGATGAAGTAAAAGAATTGGTAAGCAAAGTGCCTTTTGAAGTGGAATCATTAAACAACACTACACTTCCCGCAAAAGATAAAGTAGAGATGGTTGCATTCCAAAAGAAAGCCGCCGAATTAGCACGCAAAGTAATGGGTGCCGAAAACTTTACGAATGAACTTGCAAAGAAAATGGAATATATCAAACAGGCAATTAATAATTCCACGTATGCAACTCCGGGCTTAATGAAAAAGGCAATGGTTACTTCACGATTGTTGGATGAAATATTATTTGCATTTAACGGTCAGAAAGCAAAAGCAAGTCTTGAAGAACTTCCTCCAGCTCAAGTGCCATTGGGTTACCGGTTAAATAATTTGATTTATACACAGTCTCGTTCGACATCTGATGTTACTTCTACTCAGAAGACTTCTTACGAAATTCTTTCGGAAGAATTTGCTCCGGTATATAGTAAGATTAAGGATGCGATAAAGAATGTGGAAGAATTAGAAAGTGAGCTTAATAAAATTAATGCTCCTTACACTCCGGGAAGACTTCCGGAATTGAAATAAGAGTCTATTATTCCAAATATAAGAATTGTGAAAGAATTATATTTTAATAAAAGTGTGTCTTTGATATCTCAATATTCTCCTGCTCGATATTGTCGGAGATATATCATTTTGGGTGCTAGTATCGCCCATTAACACAAGTGATTTAAAAATCAACTGTGTGTGTGAATAAAAAGTGCCGGAGCAATCCGGCATTTTTTTATTAAAAAATTTGTCTCCTTATCTCTACTAAATCCAAATATTTTTGCTTCATTTCTGCAGACAAAAAACTATTTCGAATCAATTCATCCCACTTATCGTAAGCAAAATAAATTTGATCAATTACTCCTTGAATACTTTTATCTGATAATTGTAATCTTTCTTTCCCCCAATAATCGATTAAGTCTTTTCTTCTAATTTTACTTTTTTTTCCTCTAAGCGGAAGTGCAAATTCTTCTTGTGGATTTCGTAGTGCAATTGTTGAATTTAATAAATCATAAGCGGGTGATAGTTCTACTTTTTCATCTCGTGTAATAAGGGTAAAATTCTTTAAATGCATATCTTCATTGCCTGTGAGGTAATTGAAGATTGTTAAACGAAATAGTTTTATTTTTTCTAATAGTGGAAATGTACAGAAGTTATCTAATAATAAAACTATTTTTTCCATGCTGTATTCGTATTTAGTATCACGAGATTTTCCGGCTAATTGTGCAAAATCTTCAACAGCTAATTTCTTTTTTTTTCCGAATCTGTCAAATCTTTTTATAAAATATGTTAATGCACCATCTTTTGAAAATACCATTCCATGCAATGGTATTTCGATTCCGGCAACTTCCCCCATTCTCATTGTTAGATCCTCATTCTCAGGCAATTGAGGGAATGAAGGATTTTGAGGTTTCAAAATATAAGTCCCATATCGATCAACAAGTTCAAAATTTCCTTTAGATATATTTAACTTAGCACTAAGCTTTGGCTGTACTCCTTGAATCGATAATTTTGTTGCTCTTGCTGCTGATTCGATTAATAATTCTTCTTGTGTAAATTCAAGATCACTTAGTGTTTTTAAATTAGGTGAAAGTAATTTTAGTCCTTTTTTAGAGTATCTTTCATTTTCACACAGCTCATAAGTTATTGGGCATCTATTCATTCCCCTGCCTCAACGGTTATTGATCCAACTAAATCTTTTCCCACAGTGATCAGATGAGACAAATAATCACTTCTATCCGTTTTAGTTTGTCTTATTAAATTTTCTAACTGACTTCCCTCGGGAAGGAGTCCATCGAAAAATGGAGGAAACTCTTCATACTGATAGTCTCTCTTACCCACCGGCATTGTTTGGGATATCGCAGGTCCCAAGTAATCTTCAGCATAAGTGAACTTATACATTTTCCCTTTTTCTATTTCATACAAATAGCCGGCGAGATTACCAAAATTGAATACCTTAATTACTTTCATGTTTATTTCTTCTTTGTTTTAATAAAGGACTATCGAAATGAAATTTTATATTTAAGACTCCTAATATTTTTTGAATCTTATCAAATTGGATGCTCGTTTTGCCCTTTTCAAGATCAAACACTAAAGTCTTTCCTACCTCCGCTAATTCAGCTAACTGCTTTTGAGTAAGACCACTTTTTTTTCTATGATATTTTATAATTTCTGATAATGTCATTTTATCCTAATATTTACTGCTAAAACAGTAAATTGTCTTTTATTAGTTACCAAAATAATATATTTTCTATTAAAAGCAAATAATTACCGTTAAAACGGTATATTTAGACCTTATTTCGTGGTTTTGTAGTAAGATTGGCTATTAAATAAACTAATTACTGTTAAAGCGGTAAATATTATTCACAATTCCTAATTTTTGGTTTAAATATACCCGAATGGAGAATAACAAACTTAATGGACTTTTGTATCTCACGATATAAATATGTTGGTCGGATTAAATCCTTCCACAGGGTAGTTGATCAATCTAAGTGTGGATGCTTTTTTGCTTATAGTGGAGTAATTTTCATTTTGGATACTTACTCAAGGAAATAAAAAAACCGCCCCAGATATTGAGACGGTTTTTATATTCATACTAATATAAGATATTAATCATTTGTGGAAAATGATTTTCCGATTATGTTTAGTCTTTACTTTTTCTTTTTTTTACTTGTCCGAATCCTCTTTTGGATTTATCTGAATATTCTTCATTTATCCAAACTTTCTTTTCGCTTTTTTTTGCTCCATAACTATCGCCATCAGATTTTCTATCTCGTGATTTTCTATCGCTTGATCTTCCAAATTTCTTATCACGGTCTCCGCCGGATCTGCTTCTTGAAGAACTATCGCCATAACTGCTACCTGAACCATAAGATTTTCTATCCGAGCTTCTACCTTCTCTTGGTGCTCTATCATCGCGACTTCTATATCCGCCTCTTTCGCCTGAGGATTCAGTTCTGCCTCTTGAAGATGATCTACCATCTCTTGAAGAGCGATCCTCGCGAGGAGATCTATCGCTATCCCCAAAACTGCCTCTTGATCCATACGATTTTCTCTCGGAGCTTCTTCTTTCGCCTGAACTCTCTCTTCTCGGTGAGCGATCCCTTGAACCACGATCTCTCGAAGGTCGGTCTTCACGACTTCTGAATCCGCCGCCGCGTTCGCTTCTTCCGCCTCTGCCGCTTTTTCTATCTCTTGTATTATCTCTTCCTTGAGTCTCTGCAATTTCTAAATTAACAACTCGACCTTTAACCTCCATTCCTTCCATTGAATCCATCACTTGTTTAGTGTATGTCGAATCAACTTCAAAGAATGAGAATGTTTTAAGGATATCGATTTTGCCAATTTCTATATTACTAATTCCCGTTGCTTGCGAAATCATTTTCATTAATGTCTGTGGTAATAGATTATCCATTTTCCCGAGATTAATAAAAATTCTAGTGAACCCTTCTTGTGGTTCGACTTTCCTTCCGCCTTTACCATCAGCAGGGCTATTAAGGTCGGGCATCTTTTTATAATAATCTAGAAAACGATTAAACTCCACCGATACAAATTTCTTTATCAACTCTTCTCTATCGAGCCATTCTAGTTTTTTGAATATATCAGGGAGGAGCGGATCGATTAAAGTATAATCCACCTCCACTTTTTCCATTCTATCGATCTGATAAAAGAGTTGTTTCTCGCAAATTTCTCCGCCAAGCGGTACGGATGCCATATTGAACTTCTTGCCGAGTGATTTTTCGATATGTTGGATTTTACTCTTCTCTTTAAGATTGGTGATAATTATAGAAACACCTTTCTTGCCGGTTCTGCCCGTTCTGCCGCTGCGATGTGTATAGGTTTCTAATTCTTCGGGAAGATTATAATTAATAATATGAGTGAGATCATCGACATCAAGTCCACGAGCTGCAATATCGGTAGCCACGAGGAGCTGAAGATGTTTGATACGGAATTTATTCATTACCATATCTCTCTGCCCTTGAGATAAATCTCCGTGCAGCGAATCGGCATTATATCCGTCTCTGATTAATGAATCCGCAATCTCTTGTGTTTCTTTTCTTGTTCTGCAAAATATGATTCCATAAATTGCCGGATTATAATCCACAATTCGCTTTAGAGCAAAATATCTATCGCGTGCCTGAACCATATAACAAATATGTTCGACATTATCGGCACCTGAATTTTTTTTGCCAATTGTAATCTCTATCGGCTTAGTTAAGAATTTTCGTGCTATATCATCTACACCTTTTTGCATAGTCGCCGAAAATAATAGAGTCTGTACGTCCTCGGGCACTTCATTTAATATCATTTCGAGTTCATCTCTAAAACCCATATTGAGCATTTCATCGGCTTCATCTAAAACTATTGTTTGTAGATTTGAAAGATCAACTATTCCGCGATTAATTAAATCAACTAATCTTCCTGCGGTGGCAGAAATTATATGAACACCTTTACGGATTTTTTCTATTTGGCGGTCGATACTTGATCCGCCGAATACTGCTGCTATCTTAACGTTTGGTTTATTCTTCGCATAACTTGTTAAATCATCGAATATCTGTAAGCATAATTCTCGTGTCGGACTTAATATCAAGAATTGTATTTTATTTTTACTCGAATCTGTATTCTGAATAATTGGAAGACCGAAAGCCGCCGTCTTCCCCGTTCCGGTCTGTGCCAGACCTATAATATCGGGTCTATCTTCACCGATTAAATGTGGTATTACTTCTTCTTGTATAGGCATTGGATTTTCAAATCCAAGTTCTTTGATAGCGCTAAGTAATTCACTATCAAGACCTATCTCTTCAAACGATTTCATCTTTTTCCTATTTTATTGACTTACAAAGATAAACTTTTAAAAGGGATATTTTTTATTTTTATTTCTATTTGACTTCTTTATGACCTATTCCCTCTATCTATTTGTGTTTATTTTCAGCTGTAAGATAATATCTCGAATTTAAATTTGCATAATTATGCAAGATAATGTATAATTATGCTTTATTTTTTGGAAGACTATGTATCAGATAGGAATTGTAGGTGCTGCCGGATATTCGGGTATCGAACTAATTAAGCTTTTATCAAGTCATGAGAAAGTACGGATAGCTAAACTATTCGGGCATTCAACGGTTGGTTCGAATATTGAAGAGGTTCATCCTTCTCTTAATCATATTATCTCTATGGAAATTGAAACATATTCTAGTACGGCTATTACCGGACTTGATCTAATCTTCGTTGCTTTACCTTCGGGAGGGGCATTTGATCCGGTTATAACTGCTTCTGAAAAAAGCATTAAAGTTATCGATCTTGGAGGAGATTTTAGACTTTCTAACTCGATTGAATATAAAAAATATTACAAACATGATCATAAAGCAGAGAAACTGTTAGATAAGTCAATTTATGGATTAAGCGAGTGGAACGAAGAGGAAATTTCTACTGCCGATATAATTGCAAATCCCGGCTGCTATCCGACAAGCATTCTGCTCCCTTTAATTCCGATACTTAAAAATAATTTGATTGATGAATCATTTATTAGCATAATTTCATATAGCGGTACTACGGGTGCCGGTAAGTCTAATTCACAAAATATGATCTTCTCCGAGATAAATGAAAGTGTTCGAGCTTATAAAGTAGGAGAACATCAGCATATTCCTGAAATTAAAAAGTATCTCAAAAAATTTACCGGTCTTAATTCAAGTTTCTCTTTTGTGCCTCATCTTCTTCCCGTTTCAAGGGGTATTTATTCGACAATCCAAGTAAAAACGAAAATTGGTATTTGCGAAAACGATATAATCGATGCTTATAAATCATATTATAACGATAAACCTTTTATCCGATTTATAGAGAATAAAATTCCAGAGATGAAGCATGTATTACATACAAATTTTTGTGATATCGGATTTAATCTTTCGACTGATAGGGTATTAACAATATTTTCAACAATAGATAATTTATTAAAAGGGGCGGCAGGGCAGGCGGTTCAGAATATGAATATTATGTTCGGCTTAGATCAATCAGAAGGAATAATGAAATGTTTAAAGAAATAATAAGTTCGCAAACAATTGAAACACCTGTTAAAGCTAATGCAGTAAGAATTCCAATAGGTTTTAAAGGTGCCGGAATTTTCTGCGGAATCAAAAAACGGAGAAAAGATTTAGCATTAATTCTATCCGATCGACCGGCAACCGCAGCGGGTGTGTTTACTACAAATGTAGTTCAAGCCGCTCCGGTACTAATTTGCAAAGAACATTTATCCGAACGTGATACATTCCGAGCATTAATTATCAATAGCGGAAACGCTAATGCTTGTACAGGAGAACAAGGTTATAAGGATGCCTCCTTAATGAGTTCTCTTATAGCATCAGAATTGGGTATTGAAAATAATGAAGTATTCATTTCCTCTACCGGAGTAATCGGCGAGATTCTTCCAATGGATAAAATCTCTGAAGGAATTAAAATAATTGCTTCCGAAATTTCTACTACCGAAAAATCAGAAGAAGAAAAGATGCAAGATGCTGCCGAAGCGATTATGACAACTGATACTTTTTCCAAAATTGCCTCTTCTACTTTTTTAATTTCCGGAAAAGAAGTTACCATTTACGGAATGGCAAAAGGTTCGGGTATGATCCATCCTAATATGGCTACCATGCTTGGATTTATTCTTACCGATGCCGCAATTGAAAAGAACCATCTGCAATCAATGTTAAAGAATGCAGCCAACCAAACATTTAATAGAATCATTGTTGATGGAGATACTAGCACTAACGATATGGTTCTTGCTCTTGCAAATGGAGCTAGCGGTGCGGAAATTATCCCCGAAACCCACGATCATTATATTTTTGAAGATGAACTTTTTGCTCTACTCAAAAAACTTTCTCTCGATATTGTTCGAGATGGAGAAGGAGCAACAAAGCTAATAGAAATTACGGTCGATGGAGCCGCTTCAATTGAAGATGCCGAAAAAATCGGAAGAACGATCGCACTATCGCCATTGGTTAAAACTGCTATTCATGGCGAAGATGCCAATTGGGGAAGAATTATTGCCGCTGCCGGTTATTCAGGTATCAAATTCGATCCGGCACAATTTGAAATCTTTATTAATGGTGCAAAAATTCTTGGCGCAAATTATAGCGTTGAGTTATCAATCCAAGATGCTAATAAAACTTTAGAGCCAGATTATATCTATCTGACTATTAAAATCGGTGATGGTAATTATTCGGCTACTTGTTGGACTTGCGATTTTTCGGAAGAGTACGTTAAAATTAATGGGAGCTACCGTTCGTGACAGATGCTATATTCAAAAAAGAAGATGTCTTGATCGAGGCACTTCCATACATTCAACAGTTTGAACAAAAAACATTCGTCGTAAAATATGGCGGAGCCGTTATGCAGGATGAACAGCTGAAAATGATGATAGCTCAAGATGTGGTTTTACTGCGAAAAATCGGCATCGATATGGTTGTGGTTCATGGTGGAGGTAAAGAGATAACGAATATTGCCGAAAAACTTGGAATCGAAACAAAATTCGTGAACGGACAAAGATACACCGATGAAAAGATGCGAGACGTGGTTCAAATGGTTCTTGCAGGTTCGATTAATAAAGATATCGTCCGCAGAATTAATATCCATGGCGGAAGAGGTGTCGGTTTAAGCGGTATTGATGCTAATTTAATAAAAGTAAAAAAAGCTTCCGAAGAATTAGGTTTCGTGGGTGATGTAACGGAAGTAAATAATAGCGTTCTTAAAAGCATCTTAAAAGAAGGTTATCTCCCCGTAATAGCACCAATTGGCTTTGATAATAAAGGAATTGTCTATAATGTAAATGCAGATATAGCAGCCGGACCAATAGCAGCATCCTTGAATGCTGAAAAATTAGTTTACGTTACTGATATTGAAGGAGTAAAAGCTGATGGAAATTTGCTTCCGCACCTCACAAAATCTCAAGCAGAAGAATATATTCATAAAGGTATTATCTCCGGCGGTATGATTCCAAAAGTGGAATCAGCACTTTCGGCATTAGAATCGGGAGTAAATAAAGTTCACATAATTGATGGTAGAGTGCCTCATGCGCTCTTATTGGAAATTTTTACTAAAGAAGGAATCGGAACCGAGATAGTCGCCGATTAATTATAATAATTTAAAGAGGGATTTATGAGCAATAAAATTCAGGAAATTCAAAGCCGCCACGCATTAATTAAAGAGCTGGTTTCAAAGCAGGAGATTTCTAATCAAGCTCAATTCCAAAAATTACTAAAACTGAATGGAATAAAAATAACACAGGCAACTTTATCACGAGACTTAAATGAACTTGGAATTATAAGAGTGCCCGCACCAAATGGATTTTTTTATAAAATTAATACTGCCGGCGATCAATCGGTTTTGCGTTCACGATTAAGCGAAGAGATAATCTCAATCGATCACAACGAAACTTTAATCGTAATTAGAACATTTCCGGGTAGAGCACAGGGAGTGGCAATAGTATTAGATCAAAGTAATTCAACAGAACTTCTCGGAACGGTGGCAGGCGATGATACTATTATCGTTATCCCTCGCTCAAATAAGAATATCAAAAAAAGTTTAGAAAATATTAAAATAATATTAGGAATAAATTAATGGTAAAAAACAAAATAGTGGTTGCATATTCAGGTGGATTAGATACTTCTGTTATGGTCAAATGGCTCAAAGATAATTACGATGCTGAGATCATCACCTTTACCGGTAATCTCGGACAGTCTAAAGAACTTATCGGACTTGAAGAAAAGGCAATAAATTCGGGGGCTTCAAAGGTCTATATAGAAGACCTCACGAGTGAATTTATTAATGATTATGTATTTCCCGCACTGCGTGCAGGGGCAATGTATGAAGATAGTTATCCGATGGCGTGTTCCATAGGCAGACCGCTTCTAGCAAAAACATTAGTCGATATTGCTCGCAAAGAAGGTGCTAATATGGTAGCTCATGGCTGCACCGGAAAAGGAAATGATCAAGTTCGTTTTGAAGTCGCAGTTGGTGCTCTCGCTCCTGATATTCAAAGTATTGCTCCCCTTAGAACTTGGGAATTTAAAAGCCGCGAAGAAGAGATCGATTATGCAAAACTTCATAATATACCGGTCGCTGCAACTAAAGAGAACCCTTATTCAATAGACGAAAATATTTACGGCACCGCGATTGAGTGTGGAGTGCTCGAAGACCCAATGGTAGAACCTCCGGCAGATGCTTTTCAACATACAGTATCTCCCGAAGATGCACCCGATGAAGCAGAATATGTAATAGTAGAGTTTGAAAAAGGAGTTCCATTTGCATTAAATGGTAAAACTATGGATGGAGTTTCTCTAATAAAAGAACTTAATAAAATCGGTGGCAGAAACGGCGTTGGCAGAATCGATATGATTGAAAATCGATTAGTCGGAATAAAATCTCGTGAAGTTTATGAAGCACCTGCCGGAATGATTCTAAATACAGCTCATAAAGAATTAGAGAGAATCACTTTAGAAAAATCTGTTGCTCATTATAAAGCACTAGTTACTCAAGAATATTCCAATCTAATCTATAATGGACTTTGGTTTTCTCCGCTGCGCGAAGCTCTTCAAGCATTTATTGATAAAACACAAGAGAACGTAACGGGTTTAGTAAAGCTAAAACTTTATAAAGGGAATATTATTGTTTCAGGCAGGACATCCCCATTTTCATTATATGATCCACTCCTCGCCACTTATACTATTGCCGATCAATTTGATCATTCTGCTTCGGAAGGATTTATTAAAATTTATGGACTCCCTTATAAAACCATTAATCGTGTAGCACAAAAAGCAGAAGATGAAAAAAAGGGAGTTTTAGTTTAGATTTATTATTAAAATTTATTATTTAGATTACCGATGGAAATAATTTTTAAATAGCATGGATAAAGTTTTATATGGCAATTTGGAATAGCAGATTTAAGAAAGAATTAGATGAAACCGCATTAAAGTTTTCTTCATCGATTAATATTGACGGTAAATTATATTCCGAAGATATCGAGGGAAGCAAGGCACACATTAAGATGCTAATGAAACAAAAAATTATTTCTATAAGTGACGGTAAGGCTATAATCAAAGCGTTAGATGAAATCTTTAATGAGATTAAAAACGGGAAATTAAAATTCGATTGGCGTAAGGAAGATATTCATTCTTTAATTGAAGAACGATTAGTAGAAAAAATTGGTGAAAAGGGAAAGCGCCTTCATACAGCAAGAAGCCGCAATGATCAAGTCGCTTTAGACGAAAGACTTTATATTCGTAAAGAAATCATCAATCTCATAAAGTTCATTACGAATTTTCAAAAAACCTTATTAAAAAAAGCCGAAACAAACAAAGAGACTATTATCCCCGGTTATACTCATCTCCAGCGAGCTCAGCCGATTTTATTTGCCCATCATCTCTTAGCTTATGTATCAATGTTAGAGCGCGATAAAGAGAGATTAATTGATTCTATGAAAAGAGTAAACATCTCTCCGCTCGGTGCTGCCGCACTTGCGGGTACAACATTAAATATCGACCGCAATTATTCAGCAAAAGAATTAAAGATGAATGGCATCCTAGAAAATTCACTCGATGCGGTTTCTGATAGAGACGTCGTAATTGAAGTGATAAGCGCATGTTCGATTATAATGATGCATTTAAGCCGTTTCTCCGAAGAAATAATTTTATGGAGTTCACAGGAATTCTCATTTGCTTTAATTGATGATTCATATTCTACGGGCAGTTCACTTATGCCACAGAAGAAAAATCCGGATATTGCAGAACTAATACGCGGGAAAGTAGGAAGAGTTTACGGCGCATTAATGGGAGTTTTGACGATTATGAAATCTCTCCCACTTGCATATAACCGCGATATGCAGGAAGATAAATTTCATCTCATCGAAGCAATAGATACCACAAAAGATTGCCTTGATCAATCTGCTCGGCTTCTTTCGCATACGAAATTTAATAAAGAGAGATTTGAAAATGAGTTGACGGGTGATTTACTTTTATCAACTGACATTGTTGATTATCTGGTTAATAAAAACATTCCTTTCCGCCAGGCGCATCACATCGTAGGTGCCGTAGTAGCGTATTGTGTAGCAAAAAAGAAAAAGTTAAACGAGATAAAACTCGAAGAATACAAAAATTTCTCGCCGAAATTTGATGAAAAAGTTTTTGAACTTCTTACACCTATGGCGAGTATCAATAGCAAGAAATCATCCGGCAGCACCTCACCAAAAGAAGTAGAGAAACAGATTCTAAAGTGGAAAACAATATTTAAATAAAATAATCAAGTAAGGTTTATTTTCCGGGCAAAACTTTTACGATGAGATAAATTGTAATGGGTCAAAGTGAGTATATACAGAGGAGTGAAAAAATCAAACATTACTATAATTTATATAAAAATACCGGCATTATTTTGCCGGTATTATAAACTCTGAGAATTAGAAAACTAAATTCTATGGCTGACGAAGGCATTAAACCAGCTTAAAGCGTAAGCGCATTACCCCATTCTCACAACTTGTCGAAATGATCTTAAAATCTGCTCCCACTTCCGATGTATTATTTATATGAACACCGCTGCATAAACATTGATCGTAATCGCCGACTTTAATTACTCGCAGATTATCTCCTGCATCATCGGGAAGACGGGAAAGATTAAAATACTTTCCCGCTTCTTCTTTATTCATAAACTCTTCTTTTACATCGAGATTCTTTTTAATTACTTCATTAACCTTCGCTTCGATTATATTAATCTCGTCCTCGGTTAAATTCCGATCGAACCTATAATCGCATTTAGATTTTTTCTTTTCTATATGAGCACTAAATGCTCTTCCACAACCGAACATTTTATCCATCGTACTATTTAAGATATGTTCGGTTGTATGCATCCGCGGATCGTAATTTTTATTGTTCTCTTTATAATCCATTATTTCCCTTAATTTTATCTTAATCTACTGTCGGATCGAATTTTTTCCCTAAGAAATTATCAAACCAAAATTCAACCGTTTCTCTTACATGATGAGCGCGCTGCGGCATTCCATATCCATGTCTCTGATTTGGATAGAGCATCATCTCAAAATCTTTATCCTGCTTTTGTAATTCAGTTACTAATTGAATTGTGTTTTGCATGTGGACGTTATCATCGAGCGTTCCGTGAGTAATAAGGAACTTACCCTTGAAACGATCGACATATTTCATAACCGAACTAACTTTATACCCTTCCGGATTCTCTTCCGGAGTATCCATGTATCGTTCGGTATAATGTGAATCATACAAATGCCAATCAACTACCGAGAAATCGGCAAGTGAATGTGTAAAGTAATCAGCTCCATAAGTAATACCCATACAAGCTACATAACCGCCATAACTTCCGCCGGTGATACCGATTTTTGTTGTATCAACGAATCCCTGTTTCTTCATCCAATCAATTACAGTAAATAAATCTTGCATTTCATACTTGCCGAGATTGCGATGCATTTGAGCGGCACCGATTTTTCCATTGAATCCGGATCCTCTATTATCTGCATTTACATAAATAATATCTTTGCTTGCGAGATAAGCGCCTTCGAACCAGAATGGGAATGCATTCCTAACCGAAGGTGCTTGCGGACCGCCGTAAATGCTGAATATTACAGGATATTTTTTTGTCTTATCAAAATTTGAAGGCAGTACCCAAGATACAGGAAGCTCAAATCCGCCGTCTGTTTTAATAGTAAATAGCTCGGCTTTTCCAAGATCATAATCATCCATCGTTTTCGTTTTAGCATCTCCAAGATTTTTAACTAATTTTCCATTTTTATCCAATAAATCAAGCTTATATGGATTTGCGATATTGCTATATCGATCAATAAAATATTTTCCATCGGGAGCAACTGTGCATGTGTGCATTCCTTCGCCCGTGGTTAATTGCTTCTGATTTTTTCCGTTCAAATCTACTACATATAAATGCTTATCCCATTGCTTACCGGTAGAACCATGAAAATATACTTTTCCATTCCCTTCATCCACATAAGCTACATCTGCTACATTCCAATTGCCTTTTGTTAGTTGTGATTTTAATTTTCCGTCATAACCATAGTAATATAAATGAGTCCAGCCATCAACATTAGATTTAAGAATAAATCCTGAATTATTTTCAAAGAAATATAGATCCTCGAACCATTCAACCCATGAATTTTGTTTTTCGTTATAAAGTTCGGATTTCTTTCCTGTGGAACAATCAACATTATAAATAATAATATTATCCTGACCGCGATTCATCCATTGAACAGTAAGTGTATTATCATTTTTCCAAAGTGGGAAAGAAACATAGTGATCTGCTTTTTCATCAAAATCAGCCCAAACAATTTCTTTATTCGCTATATCCGCGATTCCGATCTTTACAAAAGGATTATTTTCGCCTGCTTTAGGATAACGAGTTTTTTCATATTCTCCATCCTGCCCATCTGCACGATACAAAATAAATTCAGGCACGGGAGTATCGTCGAAGCGCATAAAAGAAATTTTATCACTCTTAGGCGACCACCAGAATGCAGCGTAACGAGAGGC
>CALDDL010000152.1 GCA_937936675.1 uncultured bacterium | reverse complement strand
GAGATCGATTCTTCATTTGAAGGGATTTTTTATGTAGATACCGGTCCGGTGATGGATAAGGCTTGGGCAGTAAAATCGGGGCTTGGCTGGCAGGGGAAAAACACAAATATAATTAATAAAGAATCAGGCAGTTTTTTCTTTATTGCAAATATTATCACTAATCAAAAATTCGAGTCTTCAGTCCCTTCGGCGGATTTCTGCGGTACGTGTAGAGCATGCATTGATGCTTGTCCCACCGATGCATTAAAACCATATCAAATTGACGCACGCAAATGTATCTCTTATCTAACAATCGAAAACAAGGAAGAAATCGGCGAAGAGTATAAGGGCAAATTTGATAATTGGATTTTCGGCTGCGATATTTGTCAAGATGTCTGTCCATGGAACCAGAAATTTTCTGTAATCACTAATGAATTGAAATTTAATTCTGTCGGTAATAAAGAGCTTGAATTAGAGCAGGTTCTAAATATGGAAAATGATGAATTCAAAAAGAGATTTGAAGTGAGCCCGATTAAGAGGAGTAAGATTAAGGGATTAAAAAGAAATGCTGAATTTCTTTCAAATAAATGAAATTAGGGAGAAATTTTATTTTTGAAGAGATTGATGGATTTTTTATTTTTATTCTATTAACTAATCGATTAGGAATCCATTTTGCAATTTTTGAATCTAATTAATAATTGAAGAAAATTAATTTAACGTATTGATATAAGGAAAAAATTTATGGCAGATAATCATCACAAAGTAATTATAATCGGATCGGGACCGGCAGGATTAACGGCAGCTATTTATGCATCGAGAGCGAATTTAGAACCAATAATATTTGAAGGTAATCAACCGGGCGGACAGCTTACAATAACAACGGAAGTGGAAAACTTTCCCGGTTTTGAGCATGGAATTCAGGGACCGGAATTAATGGACGTAATGAGAAAACAAGCTTTACGATTCGGAGCAAAAAGTTTTTTTAAGAATGTTACAGAAGTTGATTTTAGCAAAAGACCATTTATAGTTAAGACCGATAAAGAAACCTATACTGCAGATTCGGTAATCGTATCCACAGGTGCATCGGCAAAATTGCTTAATATCGAAAGTGAAAAAAATTATATGGGATTCGGTGTATCAGCATGCGCAACATGCGATGGTTTCTTTTTTAAGAACTTGAAAATCATAGTAGTTGGAGGAGGCGATACAGCGCTTGAGGAAGCAACCTACCTAACTAAATTTGCATCTGAAGTAACGATAGTGCATCGCCGTGAAGAATTTAGAGCATCAAAGATTATGGTCGAAAGAGCAAAAAAGAATCCAAAAATAAAATATGCGCTAAATTCAGTTATTAAAGAAGTTCTTGGTAAAGAAGTGATGGGAAGAAAAAGTGTTACGGGAGTGCTTTTACAAAATACGGTAGATGGCTCGGTAACTGAAATGCCGATTGATGGTGTTTTCATTGCAATCGGTCATCAGCCAAATACAACTTTATTCGATGGAATTTTGGAAATGGATCAAACGGGATATCTTAACGTAAAACCGGGCACTACTCATACGAGTATAGAAGGTGTTTTTGCAGCGGGTGATGTAGCAGATAAGACTTACCGTCAAGCAGTAACAGCCGCAGGAACAGGTTGTATGGCAGCTCTTGATGC
>CALDDL010000151.1 GCA_937936675.1 uncultured bacterium | reverse complement strand
CCTCAAATCCACTTACTACCAATCCTAATCCCAACCGTTCGATAATAGAAAAAGGTGAACAAGGAAATATGATTGCTTCTTCTGAAACAAACCCCTACGACAACCCAACAGATGACTTATCACAAGCATTAGAATTGCAGAGGGAAAAAAGATATGATGAAGCAATTCTTCTTTTCCTTGAGGTATTTAAGAAGAATAAAGAAGAACTCGTTGGTAAATATGCTCTTACAAAGATAGAAGAATGTTTTTCTCAAGTGAAGAAAATGATCCTAATGAAATAATTATTATAATGAAGAAACCCCGCTAAAGCGGGGTTTCTCTTTTTGAGTAATAAATATATTAATACAACTCAAATCATGAAAAGAAAAAATCTGTTTTACGGATAAATCTTAATTTATCACTTTTCCATCGCCATCGATATATTTTACATCATAGCCGAGTTTTTTGATACCTTCTTCGTATTTTGATTTATCGCCCACAACAACCCAAACCAGATTATTCGGTTTAATAACTCTTGCGGCTGTAGTACGAATTTCATCAAGTGTAAGATTTTTTATCTGTGCCGGATAAGTAACATAATAATTATCGTCAAGATTATATCTTACAACATTAGAAAGAGATGCAGAAACGGCTGCATTTGTTTCCCATGAACCGGGGAGTGATAATACACTTTGCTTAATGGTCTTTTCATATTCTTCTTCGGTTGCCGGTTTTGTGGTAATATATTCCGTGGTTTCACGAAGTATTTCCGCTACCGATTCGCTCGTTTTATCGGTTTGAACTAAACCATAAAAGAAATATGGTCTCTGTCCTTTAGCACCGCTAATAAAACTGCCTGATCCATAAGACCAATGTTTAGCTTCGCGGAGATTCATATTAATTCTTGAAGTAAAAGTACCGCCGATAATATCATTCATTGCCTCGATTGCAATATTATCTTTATCGCCTGAAGGAGGAGCTACTTGAGCACCAAAGATAATCGATGACTGCGAACCGGGGCGATCCATCAAATAAATTACTGATTTTAATGGAAGCGATACTTCTCCGATATTCTTTCCGGGTACATCGCCCGATTTCCAACCTTTGAATAATTTTTCGAGTTTTGCTTTTGCTTCGTCTAAAGTAATATCTCCAACTACAACCATAGCTGAATTATTCGGTTTAAACCAAGTATTATGGAATTTTTCTAAATCGTTTTTAGTAATCTTCATAATAGTAGATTCATATCCCGAACCGCTGAATGGAAGTCCATAAGCGTGGTTTTCTCCATAAATCAAACGAGGCACTACACGTAATCCCATTTGAAGAGGAGAAGCCTTTTCCTGTTGGATCTGGATCATCTTTTGTTTGCGAAGTCTCTCTAATTCATTTTCGGGGAATGAAGGATTTAATATAACATCCGAAAATATTGCAAGAGATGGATCTAGATTGCTTTTCAATGCGGATAAAGATACAGTAGCCATATCAAGATTTGCAGATGTATTTAGTGTAGCACCAAGATTTTGGAGTTCTTCTGTAATCTGAAGAGCATCTTTAGTTTTTGTTCCTTCATCCATCATTGACATTGCTAGGCTTGCCGTACCCGGAATGCCGCTTTGATCGGCTGCGAATCCCGCATCGACTAATAATGAAAAATTAACTACCGGTACTGATTTTCTTTCTGCTACATATACCTTAAGACCGTTAGAGAGCTCAGTTTTCTGAACTGTCGGGAATTTTGCATCGGGAGGAGTTCCGGTATCAGGAAGTTTTGATCTATCCGCTCCCGCAGCGAGTGGTTTATAATTTGGATATGGATTTATTTCAAGAATGAATACTCCATCTGAGAGCCATTTATTAGCTGCCGCTTTAATATCGGCAGGAGTTGTACTTTCGATATAACCATTATATGTGTTATAGTAATCGGGGCTTCCACCATAAACTTGGCTTTGAGCTAAGATATCGGACTTACCGCCGAACCCGCCGATTCTTTCTACTCCACGAATAAAATTAGCAAAGTAAGTTGTTTTTACTCTATCTAATTCTTTTTGAGTAACGCCATCTTTAAGGATTTTTGCCATTTCTTCGTCAATTACTTTTTCAACCGCTGAAACAGGTATCCCCGGTTTAACGTCAGCAACAATATTAAATTGACTACCGATTTCGCCGGAGCTATAATAAACTGAAACGTTAGTACATATTTGATCCGTATAAACTAATCTTTTATTCAAACGGGAAATTTTTCCGCTTGAAAGAATATCGGTCAATAGATCAAGATGAGCTAATTCTTGGCTTCCCCATTGAGGGACGTTCCAAATTTTATAAAGCTTTGATTGAGGAACGCGGTCTTCTGCAATAACTCTTTTGCTTCCGACCATTTTAGCAATATTAACTTCCGGTTTAATGAGAGGCGGACCGGGAGGAATATCACCGAAATATTTTTCTACTCTTGTCTTAACGTCATCTGCTTTAACGTCACCTGCAACCACGAGAACCGCATTGGCAGCTCCGTAATAGGTCTTAAACCATTCTTTAACGTCATCTAATGATGCAGCATTAAGGTCTTCCATAGAGCCGATTAC
>CALDDL010000150.1 GCA_937936675.1 uncultured bacterium | reverse complement strand
ATAATATGAAATTTTATACTTTACTTATCGTTATCATTCTTTCAATTGCATCGTGCACTCAAGAAAATAAGCAGGTTACTTTTACAGGTGAAATAATTAATCCAACTTCTGATATGGTTTGGCTTTCAGTAAATGACTCAACACTATCGACTAAACTTGATGAAAACAATAAATTCGAGTTTAAGATAGACATAACCGAAGCCAATAAATATAGATTCGATCATGGTGGATATACCTATATATTTTTAAAACCGGGTTCAATTTTACATCTTACATTGGACACAAAAGAATTCGACAAATCTATTACCTATAATGGCACTGCATTAGAAGAAAATGAATACTTAAAGAAAAGATTATTATTAAAAGAAGCTTTGGAAAGAAATCGATTCAAAATTCCAAATATGAGTGAGAATGAGTTTCAGAGTACAATGGACAGTACGCTAGGTATATGGAAAAAAACTTTACTCGAATTGAAGAATATAGACAGTAAGGAATATTCTAATTTCAAGAATGCTGAATTGGAAGAAATAAATAAAATTAATTCGCTGGTAACGGACTATTATAAAAGTATGATAAATCTTAGACCGGGCAAAGATGCTATTGATATTAAGGTTATAGATAAAAATGGACGAGAATATTCGCTAAAGGATTTTAAAAACAAAGTGGTATGTATAGACGTTTGGGCTTCTTGGTGTTCAGCATGTCTTAAAGAAATGCCTTATTACGAGAAATTAGCAGAAAAATATAAGAACAATGATATTGCATTTATAGCAATTTCAGTTGATGACAAAGAAGAGATTTGGAAAAAATTATTAAAAGAAAGAGATATACATGGACAGCAATTTTGGGCAGAAGGAGGAAGTCAATCCGATTTTTTCAAGAATTATCAGCTCAATGATTTACCTGTTTATATAGTCATTGACAAAAATGGCAAAATCGTTAAATCTAGAGCTTCGAGGCCATCTGAAAGTTTAGAAGAGGAGATAATTGCGGCAGTGGATTGATGAATGCTCAACTGATAATTTATTAATAGTTGCTATAGATGAAAAAAGCTGCCTCGGGGCAGCTTTTTTTTACAACAAAACCTCTACAAATTCATAATGCGAATTTAATTTCTATCTGTTTCTATATTTAACGTAAAATTCCGTAATGCTCTTATACGCTTTTTCGAGAATCTCCTCTTGTGGAAGGAAGACGACTCTAAAGTGATTAGTGCCGGGCACCTGACCGAAACCCGTTCCGGGGACAACTACAACACCGGTTTCCTTAATTAATTCCGCTACGAAATGATTATCAGAACCCTCAATTTCAATCTTAGGGAAAGCGTAGAAGGCACCTTCGGGTTTTACGCAGCTAATACCTTCCACTGAATTTAACATTTCATAAGTCAAATCGCGTCTCTTAGTAAGTTTTTCCATTGCTAAAGTTAAATGACTTTGATCGCCCATTAATGAAGGAGCAATTCCATATTGTTCGGGATGATTTGCCGAAAGACGTGATCTTAATAATTTATTGATTGCTTCTATATAATTAGAAAGAATTGCCCTATTGCCGCTAACAATTCCCCAACCGATTCTAAAACCGGGAACCATATAGTTTTTAGAAAGTCCACCGAATGTGATTACAGATGCTTCTGAATTAAGAGAAGCTATTGATACATGTTCTTTATCATCAAAAAGTAATTTATCATAAATTTCATCTGCAAAGACAACAAGATTATTTTCCAGTGCAATATCTAAAATTTTCTGAAGTGTTTCACGGCTAAAATTACTACCGGTAGGATTATTAGGATTAATTAAAACTATAGCTTTGGTTTTAGGATTTATTTTCTTTTTAATATCCTCAATATCGGGCTGCCAGCCATTGCTCTCATCGAGATAATATGGATTTTCCATCATCTGAAGCTTGCTCGAGATCGCAGTATAGAGTGGATAACCCGGAGTTGGGGTTAGTACGTTCTCACCATCGTTTACAAGTGCAGTTAAGCAGATATCAATTGCTTCACTAGCCCCGGTGGTAACAAAAACATCCAATACGTTTTTAATTTTCTTCTTTTCTGCTTCTTTTTCGATAGCTTCAACTGCGGACTTAATTCCTGAAGAAGGAGAATAACCATTAAGATTTTTTTTCATCGCTTCATAAGTAGCTTCCACTAAATGTTGAGGTGGAGCAAAATCATATAAATTCGGATCGCCAATATTTAGATAAAGTAATTTTTTCCCTGTCTTTGCCACTTCGTTTGCTAATACTATAATATCTCTAACGGCATAAGTAATATTTTCAGTTCTATGTGCAGGCTTAATTGGAGTAATATTCATCATATCCTCTTTTAATTAGATAAATGTATCTCAAAATTTACATAAGAAAATCATAATATAAAACAACCACTTTTGGATAATTCTTATTTTAATACATCAGCCAAATTCTCAATAACAATGTCAATATCCTCCTTAGATATAACTAACGGCGGAAGCAATCTTAATACTGTATTCCCAGCAGGCAGAGCAACTATTCTTCTATCCATTAATTCCTGTAATAAAGGCTGCACTTTTTCTTTTATTTCTATCCCGATCATTAATCCCTTAATTCTAATTTCTCTTACTTTGCTTAATTCATATTGAGAAATTTTTTCAAGGAAATATGCGCCAAGTTCATTAGCTTTTTCATCAAGCCTATTTTCGATCATAAAATCGATCGAAGCGATTGCTGCCGAGCAAGCTAAAGGATTACCTCCAAAAGTAGTTCCATGTTTACCCGGAGGAATTTGAATTTTATCGGAGCATAAAGTTGCACCTACGGGGAATCCACCCCCCATAGATTTTGCTACTGTCATCATATCGGGTTTAATTCCAAGATATTCAGTTGCAAAAAATTTACCCGTTCTGCAAAATCCGGTTTGAATTTCATCAATGATTAACATAATATTTTTATCGTCGCAAAGTTTGCGAACCTTTTGAAAATATTCAGGATTCCCAATATTGATTCCGCCTTCGCCTTGGATTGGTTCGAGGATTATACCGGCTGTTTCTTCTGTTATTGCTGCTTCTAACTTCTCAAAATTATTAAAAGGGACGAATGTGAATCCCTCGATTAGGGGCATAAAATCTTCTCGATACTCCAATTTATATGTGGCACTTAATGCTCCGAGAGTTCTGCCATGAAACCCTTTCATCGCAGAAATAAAGCCCTTCTTCTTTGTTACGTATCTCGCAAATTTTATAGCGGTTTCCACTGCCTCTGTACCTGAATTACATAAGTAAGCTTTTGTCATTCCTTCGGGAGCAACTGATATAAGTTTTTCTAAAGCTTTTGCTTTTGTATCATTATAAAAGGTACCGGGACAAGTAATTAATGTATCCGCCTGCTTTTTTAATGCTTCGGCAAGTTTCGGGTTGGCATGCCCGATATTAACTACACCAATACCTGCAGCGCAATCGATATACTCATTCCCTTCTTCATCCCAAAGATGAGCTCCTTTCCCCTTAACTAAAACTACATCCCTTTTAGGGAATACATCTAGTTCATATTTCTGTTGTAATTCCTTAATAGTACTCATTTTATAATAGTCCCAATCTTATTAATTGCATTAGTTAATGGATAATCTGTTCTTCCATCAGTAATTATTAATTCAGTATTACCTGCTTCAAATAGTTTATTGATTGCATGTATTTTTCTTTTCATTCTCCCATCCACCTTATTTTCAAAATCGATCATCTCTTTTGATGACATTTCTTTAATTAAAGTAGATGGATCATTTTTATCTATCAGCAATCCCGGAGCTTCAATCAATTGAATAATTTTATCGGCTTTTAGTTCGGAATGAAGAAGACTAACTACATCATCATTCTCGGAATTTATCGCAAAATTATTTTCGTCAATTAAGGGTACTGTAACAACGGGTATAATTTTATTTGATAAAAAATAATTAAACATTTCCACATTTATAGAAGCCGGTTTGCCCGAGAAATCTCTTACAATCTTAGTCTTACCATCTTCTCTAATTCTTATACCTGAATTTCTTTTTCCAACAAGCATTTTACCATCGAGTCCGGAGAATCCGAAAGCATTAACTCCATTTTGTTGACAAAGTTCAACAAAACGTTTGCTCCTTAAACCGGAATAAACCATCATCATAAGATCAATTGTATTTGTATCTGAAAAAACGCTATCATAACCTGAGATCGAGGTAATTACTTTTTTCTCATAATCCATTTTCTTTGCAATATCATCACGCAGAGAATTGGCACCAAGAACTACAATCACTGGGTCTTTTATATTTTTTAAGTCGGCAGCTATACCTTTGAGATTAATATCTTTGCCGCCTCCAATTTTCACAATTACCATTTTAATATCTCCAGACTATTATTTTTTATGGGGTTCCAATTTATTGAAGAATCAAATTTCTCTGATGATACAATTGTAAGCAAATCGGATTGATGCTTATTCAAAGTAAAGTATTCGGGGTCTTCGCTAAAATTAGAAGAAACAAAAGCAGCATCTTTTTCACCGATTATTATGTTCATGGCTCTCAGATAAGAAGTTCTGTTTTTTATGATTCCCACAGCTCTCTCTAATCCGCTCTCCATCGAATCCCCGGAAAATCTCTTAATAAAATTAAAGATTTTTTCTGCACCAATGCGTCCTTCTTCCTTAATTTTAACTCCCTGAAGTTCTCCATTAAAAATAAAAATATATCTATCATCATAGAAAGGCATATTATTTTCTATTACGATACCTTGGTCCTTGAATGCAGAACGAGCATGAACCAGAAGATAGTTAGTTTTCGGGATTTGTGAGAAATTATCTTCCCAGATAGGATTAATATTTTTATAATGATGCCAATTATTAGCAACAATGAAAGAAGCACCCCAGCCATGTCCCTGAAATTCTCT
>CALDDL010000149.1 GCA_937936675.1 uncultured bacterium | reverse complement strand
AAAACAATATCAGGTTAATATAGACCCTACGATATTGGCTTCTTATAATATCCCGATACAAAAAGTAAGAATGGCAATTCAAAGAAGCAATAACGATGTCGGAGGCCGTCTTCTCGAAATCGGTGAAATGGAATATATGGTCAGAGGTCTTGGCTATATTAAAAGTATAGACGATCTTAAAAAAGTGGCAATAGGTGTTTCGGCAAATTCGGGGACTCCTATCTATCTCGGAGATGTGGCTAATATAAACATTGGTCCTGAACTCAGAAGAGGTATCGCTGAATGGAACGGAGAAGGTGAAGTAGTCGGCGGAATTGTACTAATTCGTTTCGGAGAAAATGCTCTTACTGTTATTGAAAAGGTGAAAGAACGAATTGCGGAATTGAAAAAATCACTACCGGAGGATATCGAAATTGTCTCGGGTTATGACCGCTCAAAACTAATAGAAAGTGCAATAGATAATTTATCAGATAAGTTGATTGAAGAAGGAATAATCGTTGCCTTAGTAATAATCGCTTTCTTACTTCACTTCAGAAGTTCGTTTGTTGCAATCTTCACTCTTCCTACAGCAGTCCTTATTTCATTTTTAATTATGAAACTTCAGGGAATCAACGCAAATATAATGTCGCTCGGAGGTATTGCTATTGCTATCGGAGCAATGGTGGACGCTTCAATAATACTAGTGGAGAATGCCCATAAACACCTCTCCGAAGAGGGTGATAAACCATCCGATCAAAGGAGAGCTCATTGGCAATTGATTCTAGAATCTGCAAAGGAAGTCGGTCCTTCTATTTTTTATTCTCTATTAGTTATTACAATATCTTTCCTTCCTGTTTTTACACTCGAACAACAAGAAGGAAGACTTTTCAAACCGCTGGCATTTACTAAAACCTATGCAATGGGTGCCGCAGCAATACTTGCCGTTACAATTGTTCCGGTATTGCTCGGTTACTTTGTTCGAGGTAAAATGACAAAAGAAGAAAATAATCCTGTAACAAAATTCTTGGTAAAAATTTATCATCCTGTGGTCGATTTCGTGATGAACCGCCGCTGGTGGGTAATGGGTGCCGCCGTAATTATTGTATTAATTACACTAATCCCCTTCTCAAAATTAGGTTCAGAATTTATGCCCCCTCTCTATGAAGGCGATCTTCTCTATATGCCAACTACTCTGCCGGGAATTTCGATTACTAAAGCAAAGGAATTGCTTCAGCAGACTGATAAAATAATTAAGTCCTTTCCAGAAGTTAAATCTGTTATGGGAAAAATCGGAAGAGCCGAAACAGCCACCGACCCTGCTCCTTTGACTATGATTGAAACAACAATTCAATTAAAACCAAGTGATCAATGGCGTGATGGGATTACTCCCGATAAATTAATAGAAGAGATGGATGCTGCTATCAAAATTCCCGGTCTTACAAATGCCTGGACTATGCCGATAAAAACTCGTATTGATATGCTCTCCACTGGTATAAAAACTCCTGTGGGAATTAAAATAGCCGGACCGGACTTAAATATACTTCAAGGACTCGGAAAAGATATCGAAGAGGCAGCAAAAACAATTCCCGGAACACGCTCGGCTTATGCCGAAAGATCTGTCGGTGGTAATTATGTGGATTTTCAAATCGATAGGGATGCAATTGCTCGATACGGTCTTACGGTCGGCGATGTTCAGGATGTTTTTATGTCGGCTATCGGTGGAATGAATATCACTAAAACAGTGGAAGGATTAGAACGTTACCCAATAAATTTACGTTATATGAGAGACTATCGTGATAATATTGAAGACTTCAAAAGAGTCTTAGTTCCTCTTCCTAATGGTGGTAATATTCCGATTGAACAATTAGGAACTATTGAAATTAAAAAAGATCCTCCGATGATAAAATCGGAAAATGCAAGACCAAATACTTGGGTCTATGTCGATCTTAATTCTGATACCGATGTGGGTTCGTATATAAAAATGGCAAAAGAAACAATAAACGAAAAAATTAAATTACCCGCTGGATATTCCATTAAATGGTCGGGGCAATATGAATATATGGAAAGAGCTTCTAAACATCTGGCATTAGTAATACCGCTGACTTTATTGATTGTAGTACTATTACTATATATGAATACTAAATCAATGATGAAAACAGGAATCGTTTTATTAGCTCTTCCCTTCTCGATGGTTGGCGCAATCTGGTATCTCTATATAGCCGGATTTAATTTGAGCGTTGCTGTATGGGTCGGCATTATCGCTCTTCTTGGTG
>CALDDL010000148.1 GCA_937936675.1 uncultured bacterium | reverse complement strand
TTTGGCATTGCGCTAAACATCAGTTATATAATTGTTGAAGTTATCTATGGATTTTTAATAAATTCAATGGCATTATTAGCTGATGCCGGGCATAACTTCAGCGATGTGCTCGGTCTTCTTTTGGCTTGGGGAGGCACTTATCTTGCTAAGACCGCAGTTACAAAAAGCCGAACCTACGGCTTAAGAAAAGCCACAGTATTGGCGGCATTATTTAATGCTCTTATTCTACTTATAGCTGTGGGCGCTATAGCCATTGAAGCAATTAGAAAAATTTCTGAGCCGGAATCAATCCAAGGAACAACAATGATGATTGTTGCCGGAGTGGGTGTTATTATAAATACTCTTACCGCTTTACTTTTTTTGAAAGGGCGTGAGAAAGATATAAACATTCAAGGTGCATTTCTTCATATGGCTGCCGATGCGGGTGTTTCTCTTGGTGTAGTTGCCACAGGATTTCTTATTAATATTACCGGCTTTTATTTGCTTGATCCAATTATAAGTTTTGTTATCGTTGTTGTAATTACTATTGGTACTTGGGGATTGCTTAGAGATTCATTTCATCTTTCTATGGATGCCGTGCCAAGAGGAATTGACTTAGAAAAAGTGCAAGATTATTTAAATTCATTAGATGGAGTAGAAGAAGTTCACGATTTACATATTTGGGCGATGAGTACAACTGAAATAGCATTAACTGTACATTTAATTATGCCAAATGATATAAAAAATGATCATCTTTTAAAAAAGATTTGTAAAGACTTAATGGATAACTTTGGAATAGAACATCCAACGATACAAATTGAAAAATCAGCACAAAGTGCTAACTGTGAAAATGATAGTGTCTAAATTATAGTCAAATCGAATTTAGTGCAATCATTGGATCAAATCTTTCAAATAAGAGTTCACTTGAATATCTTTTATATTTTCGTATTCAAATAATTCTTTGATATAATTAAGATTAGCACCTCTTTGATGTAAGTTACTTGCAAAGATGTGTGATCCTCCCGTTAATCAAAAAAGGATAAGAATGATGCAGTAGTCTGTTAAGATTCTATTTCCATGATTTGGTTTTAGAATAAAGTATCCCGACTTGTGAGAGTGCTCATCAACTCCTTTAATTATAAAAGGCTGATTTTGCGAGTTTACTAAAACATCTCTAATAGATAAAGCAAAAATATTTCTCAGCGTATATGATTGATCTTTAATTCTTCCCATTTAGATTTCCTGATCTATCTTTAGATAAACAGCAATCATTATGAAAGATTTATTTTGATTTCTTTTATTCGATTGGCAATGGGAATCAAGAAATTTTATTCTTAAATTAATTCTTATCTGTTAACCCATAGTTTTTATCCTTTTAGCGATAATAATTTCTTTTTCATAAAAACTTCTATCCTGAAACAAATACTTTTTCAATCATAAAACTTTGGTAAAGATTTTTACCCGATTATAAACAATACCTTTTTGTAATTTTTTCTTTAAATTGCAGGAATATAATAACCGGTGTTTTCATTAGTGAAAAAATTCATATATCTATTTATCGCCCTATTTTTATTGGTTTCTTTTTCTCTCTATTCTCAAGATAAGCAAGAAGCCGAAAACCTTAAAAAAAATGCACTCAACCATATGCAAAACGGGAGATTCGGCGAAGCGATTGATCAGCTCAATAAATATATCTCTTTACGTCCCCGCGAATCCGATGGTTATAATTTACGTGCAGAATGTTTTGAAAAAAGATCTGAATTTTCTAATGCTATTTTAGATTATCGCCGCGCTATTGCTGTCGAAAGTTCCGATGCCGGGAAAAAAAGCAAATACGAAAATAATCTCAAACGCACTCAACAAGTTTATTACGCAATCCTTTTGAAAAAAATAGATGGTCATTTAAGAGAAATTGCAATAAATCCCAACAATCCTTTCGATTATCTTGAGATCGGAAAAGCATACCGTCAAATGGAGATATGGGATAAAGCCGAAGAATGGTACGATAAATATATAGCAATGGACCCGAACGCTTCTCCCGATGAAATAATTCGATATACTGAAATTCTCGCTAAAACGGGCAGCATAGTCAAAGGTGAAAAGATTTTAAAAATTTATACCGAACGATATCCGGGCGATTGGAGACTTCAAAGCCGTTATGGATATTTTACTCTATGGCTTGGAAAATACCCGATTGCTAAAAAAGCTTTTGAGACCGCTCTTTCATTTAAACCGTTTTTCAAAGAAGCTCAAGACGGATTAGATATAGTCAATCGCGAAGCTTACGTTACTCAAGAAGACCCACGCGCTTTCGAGAAAGAATATCCAATTGATAAATATTACCGACTTCTCCGCGCAAAACCGCAGGATTTGGAATCACGTTTTAAATTAGTCGATGAATTAATAAAAGCAGAGAGAATTGAAGAAGCATATCAGCAGCTTCAAATAATCGGACTAAACAATTCCTCCGATCCGCGCTATATCGAAAAATGGGATTACGTTACTAATTACCGGACGACTACATACCGTGAGAAAATAGATTACTTTAATACAAAATTAGAGCAGAACCCCAAAGACAAAGAATCACTCAAAAAAATTGCCGAGTATTACGAGTATCTTCAGGCTTATGATACCGCTACGGTTTATTTGGAAAAATATTTCGAAGAATTTCCGGACGAAAAAGACCCGGCACTTCGTTATAAATACGCAAGAATTACCGCATGGAACAGAGATTTTACTAAATCACTCGAAATTTTAGATGGCTTGATTCAAGAGTATCCAAATAATATCGATTATCAACTTTTCCGTGCACAAATTTCCGTGTGGACAAATCAAGATATTGAACTAGCACGTGGTTATTTAGAAAATGCTCTGAAAGCACGTCC
>CALDDL010000147.1 GCA_937936675.1 uncultured bacterium | reverse complement strand
GCTTGAATGGCATTCAAGAGGTCATCGGTTCGAACCCGTTTAGCTCCACAAAATATCCAATAAAAAAAGCCGCTAAATTAGCGGCTTTTTTTGTTTAATTTATGTAAAGAATTTTCTAAACTATCAAATCGAGAATCTATCGTGAGTTCCGTTAAATAGATAAACCAATGCTTAATAATTAATTATATATTATAATGTCCTTCTCTTTCAGGTTGATATGAGATTTCTTCGATTTTTATTCTTCTTTTTCCGGAGGGGACAGTCCATTCGATTGTATCGCCTGATTTATAACCAATTACAGCTATGCCGATAGGCGCAAAAATTGAAAGCTTATTTTGCTCTATATCTGCATCAAATGGGAATACTAATGTATATTCACTCTCTTTGTCAGTTTCTAAATCTTTAATCTTGAATTTCGAGTTCATCGTAACGACATCTGCGGGTATATCTTTTGGTTCAACAACGATAGCATCTTTTAATTCTTTTTCCAATTCATAAATATTCTTTTTATACATTTCATCGAACTTATATGAATTATCGGAAAGCCACTTAAATCTTTTCATATCAAAATCAGTGATATATATTTGCTTCTTCATAAATAACTACCTTGTAATATTAATTAGTGCTAATATAAGCATTTAACATAATATTTGCTAAACATCAATATGAGAAAGAGACGGAGAATAATTTCAATACATCACCTATCCTAGATATTAATGAATGGACGAAACAAGACTTAAATAAGATAATCAGACAAATAGGTTTGACTTTATTTATTTTTTTCTACAATTTATAGTACCCATAAAACAAATTAGGTGGCTGTATGAAAATGAAATTACCACCATCGACTCAAAACTGGATTTCTCTTGCCGGAGCCCTTATTGCTCTTTCTACTTTCTTCATGATTTTATTTCTCGTCATTATAAGCATCCTCATGGAAACAGGTAACGCTTATCTAGGAATAATTATATATATGATTTTGCCTGCAATCTTATTCCTCGGTTTGCTTTTGATTCCTCTCGGGATGTACTTAAAAATAAAGAAAGATAAGAGGGAAGAGGAAACCGGAGTTAAGGGATATCCGATAATAAATCTGAATGAAAAGGCGCAGAGAAATGCACTTTCGATATTTGTTATTAGCAGTGCGATTTTTGTTTTAGCATCGGCGGTGGGGAGTTATGAAGCATTTCATTACACTGAATCGGTTGAATTTTGCGGTACTGTCTGCCATACCGTAATGAAACCCGAATACACTGCATATCAAAATTCGGCACATGCACGTGTTTCGTGTGTTGAATGCCATGTGGGAGAGGGAGCGGGCTGGTATGCTAAATCAAAATTATCCGGTTTATACCAAGTTTATGCAGTTACGGCGGGAATCTATCCGACACCAATTCCCACACCAATTAAGAATTTAAGACCGGCAAGGGAAACATGCGAACAATGCCACTGGCCTCAAAAATTTTATGAAAGAAAGATAAAAAGCTCTAAGTACTATCTTACCGATGATACGAATAGCGAATGGGATTTAATTTTATCGATAAAGATCGGTCCTTCGCTAAGTGCGCATGGTTTATCAGAGGGGATTCATTGGCATATTAATTCGGATGTCAAAATTGAATATAAGGCTTTAGATGAAAAGAGAGAGAAAATCCCTTGGGTGCGATATACGAATATAAAGACGGGTGAAGTGAAAGTTTTTGAGGATTCTATCGAACCGATTGATAAAAAAGTTTTGGATGGATTAGAAATTAGGACTGTGGATTGTATGGATTGCCATAATAGACCTTCGCATGATTACAAAGATCCTCGGGCGTTTATGAATCAGGCAATTTCTGCAGGATTAATTCCGACTGATTTACCTAGGATTAAATCCGTAGCGCTTGATCTTCTAAATGATAATTATTCTTCTACCGATGAAGCAATGAAATCTATATCGGATGGTCTTACTAAGTATTATAAGCTTTATTACAAGGAAGTATATGAATCCAAACAAAACGAGATTAAGAAGGCAATAAAAAATATTCAAGCTGAATTTAACAAGAATATTTTTCCTGAAATGAAAGTGAAATGGAATGAATATCCTAATAATATAGGTCATTTGATTTTCAATGGTTGTTTCAGATGCCATAACGATACCCATATAACAAAGCAAAAAGAGACAATATCAAAAAACTGCGATTTATGTCATTCAATAAATTTACAAGGGAAACCGGAAACTCTGCAGGTATCCGGAATTACTCGGTCGTTGGAATTTGTTCATCCCGGTGAAGATGTAAAAGATGAATGGAAGACAATGTTATGTACTGAATGCCATAGCAGATTGTGAGGTAATTGTTTATAATAATTTAAAGAGTTTATTTTGGTATTGTAAAGGTGAATGTTGTGCCTTTATTGATTTGACTTTCTACGCTAAGCTTCCCGCCGTGCTTATCTATCATTTCCTTGCATAGAAATAGACCTATTCCAGTACCTGTCTCATTGGCAGTTCCTCGTCTGCTTTCTTTATTTCCTATTCGGAATAGTTTATCAAGATTATCCTGTTCGATTCCAATACCGGTATCAGTAACAGAAAATTCAATACTATCTTCTAATTCTTTTACAAGAAGCGTAATCTTTCCACCGGAATTGGTAAACTTAATTGCATTTGATAAAAGATTTCTGATTATAGTCGATAACATATTGATATCTGCCTTTGCAACAATCGAACTATCGATTGAGTAATCAAATGCAGTATTTTTATTTAGTGCAGTTTGCTTAATCAAGGTAATTGTTGGAAAGAGTTCTACTAAGAGATTGAGGTGCACAGGATTATAGGTCATTTGTCCCGTTTGGAGTCTCGACCAATCGAGAAGATTTTCTAAAAGTCTATATGAACTCTGGCTCAAGGCTTCAATACTGCTTATAAATGAGATTTTTTCATCTTCGGATAATTCCGAAAATTGAGTTGATAAAATTTGCGAGAAACTGATAAGTCCTTGGAACGGGCTTTTGAGATCGTGAGCAATTATTGAGAAAAATTTATCCTTGGTAGCATTTAATTCAGCAAGTTCAAGATTTTTTCTAATAGTTTCTTGCTCGACTTTTTTTCGTTCGGTAATATCTCGTTCTACGAATAGAACGCTTGTAGGTTTGCCGTTGGAATCGAGCAATAGGGTAGTATTAATATCTATATTAATTCTGCTATTATCTTTTCTTATTGCTAAATATTCTGAGAGTTGATTTCCTCTTTTCCCTGAGATTAATTGAGACAAATTCTCGATCAATCTATTATGATCTAAAGGATCAATAAAATCAAGAGCAGGTTTCCCGATAATTTCATCTCTCTCATGATTTGCATAGCCGTATATTTCGGCGAGTTTATCTGAAATGAGTAACATTTTACCATCGAGGGAGATCATTCCAACACCATCAGGTGATGCTGCAATTAAAGCTTCCCATTTTTGGCTGCTATTTTGTAATGCCTCTTCGGCGTTAGTGAATTTTATTATTTCTTTATTCAATTCTTCATTAGTTTTATGTAGTCTCTCATTTATTTCTGAAAGTTGAATGGTTCTTTGGGCAACGAGTTTTTCCAAATATTGATTTCGTTCGACCAGTTCTTTCATTGGATATACTTCACCATCCTTTACGAGATAATATGGAATGGAAATACTGCTGTGGGTAATTTTCCAGTCATTAGATTCCTTGCGGAATATCAATACTAATCGGGCTGTCTCACGAGAAAGAATATGGTCCTGGATTGGTAAATGAATAGTAAAAAATCCTGTGGTTACGGCAATATTATCAGACAATGCCTGAATGGATAAATCTTTCATCTCAATTCGGAGGGACTTCTTAACCTGATCGAAATCCTGACGTGTAATAGCAATCCACTCCTTTTTGTCTTTAACAAGAAAATTACCACCGCCGGTAAAACCGGAGAAGTTATCGCTGAAATGGGTAGTTAAGAGATCGTCCCTTCCGGCATACATTCGGATATAATCTTCAAATAATTGGCGAATTGTCTGTTCATCAAGAGATATATTCTCTTCGGTGTATTTATCTATTGCTTTCTTTTTCATTTAAGGTTTACTATTTATTTCCCTATATATTAATTGTATATAATGAATACTATTTAGTCATAAATTAGTCATTTCATCAATGAAAAAGACAAAAGATTTATTATGAAGAAAAAATTGGCATCTATTCCCATTATCGGTCAGGTAATGAGAATGTTTAGAAATGGTGTCGAATAAATTGAAAATACCAATAGGATAAAGTTATATTTGCCGTGCTAGGGAGGAATCATATTCCAAAGCAGGCTCCGGCATTAAAATGTGCGTGGGAGAAATTGAAATAATTTCAAAAGCGAAGTTGACCCAAGAACAGCTTGCTGAAAAACCAGGACTAAGAAAAGTTACATTTTGAAAATTGAAGCCGGTTAAAGTGATATTCAAATTTCTACCTTTAGTAGAATATTAGAACTTGGTTTTAATAAATGTCAGCACTTCATTATTCCAAGAAATGAGAAAAATTATAACAAAATAATGTTGCACTTTAGGACAACATTATATACTTTTGCATCATGGAAGGTAAACAGAAATATCGTAATATTATTTTCTATAAGAATTATTTTGAAAAATTCTTTAATAAACAGCAGGATAAAGTAAGAAATAAAATTATTTGGACCTTTCAACTTATAGAAGAAATAAATATTGTTCCTGAAACTTATCTAAAACATATTGAAGAAACTGAAGGTTTATATGAAATTAGAGTTCAACAAGGAAGTGATATTTTTCGAATATTCTGTTTTTTTGATAAAGATAAATTAGTAGTTCTTGCAAACGGATTTCAAAAGAAAACTCAAAAGACACCCAAAAAAGAGATTGAAAAAGCAATTAATATAAAGGAAGAATATGAAAACGAAAAGAAATAATATAATGACATTAGAGCAGTTCAAAGATAAACACTATGGCAAGCCCGGAAATAAGAAACGTGACCAACTCGAAACCGATTATGAAAATTTTAAAATCGGGATTTTGATTTATGAAGCAAGAATTGAAAAAGGTTTGACGCAAAGTGAACTTGCTGAAAAAGTTGGAACATCAAAATCGTACATTTCGAAAATTGAGAATAATGTTAAAGAAGTAAGAATTTCTACACTTCAAAAAATCGTGGAAATAGGTCTGGATGGACAATTGCACCTTTCTATTACTCTATAAAGATACTTTTAGGATGTTGTAAAAATGTTATAAAATAAATTTATTAACGGTTTTTACGGTGTTATTTTATTCTCGATTTTGTTTATTACATGTTCTATTTGTTGGAAGCCGTTCTGGTATTTTCTTACTTCACCTTCGAGGCGGTAAATTTTATATGATTCCCACGATTCTCTTCCTCCTAAAAGCCAATTTATATCGCATCCAAGACGGAGAAGTTTTGCTAAGATTTTAGAGCCCGGTTCTCTTTTGCCTGATATATATTGCTGGAGCTGTTGAGGGGAGATTTTCATTGCTTCGGCGAGATTTTTTAATGTACCATATTTCCTTTGAGCGAATAGGCGCATTCTCTCTCCGATTCCGATCTGAAATTTTTCGTCATCGAATAGATCTAAAGATTCACTTTGATCCGCATCGAAGAGATGCAGTTCAAACTGGTAATCATCTATAACTTTTTTTATCTGTAAATAGAAATCTTCTTCGATTTGAGGGCTTTCATTAATGAGGTAATTAAAAGTATTTGCTTTCATACCTAATTTTTCGGCTACGATAGTTGGTCTGATTCCGAGCGTATTTAACAAGTGTCTTATTTCTTCCTGCCTTGTCATTTTAACCTCATATCAAAATTAAAATGAAAGATAAGAAAAATAAAGCAGAATGTTAATAACACCTTCCAACATTTTTATTTTCATTATTAATCATAATTAAATATCTTTGCAGCTTATGAAAATATTCAAGTACGGGGATGTCCATAAAAGTATATTAAAGCTTGCGCTACCTGCTATAGCAGGTTCGATCACACAAATGATTGTATCGCTTGTGGATGCTGCGATGGTGGGGCGTTTAGAGAATGCTGAATACTATTTGGCTGCAATGGGTCTTGGCGTGCTTGCCACATGGGCATTAGTAAGTTTTTTCTCTTCACTTGCCACAGGTACTCATGTTGTAATTGCGCGGCGATTCGGAGAAGATGATTCTCGCGGATGTGGTAATGCATTAAATACTTCCTTAGTCATATCAATTCTTATTGGAATTATTGTTTCGTTTTTGGGAGTGGTTTTTGCATTTCAGATTGCGCATTTCTTTGCAGTCGATAACTTAGTAGGACAGTATGCGGGTGAATATCTTTATTTCCGATTTATGGGTATTCCATTTTTCCTATTGACCGTTTCTTATAGGGGTTTCTTTTTCGGGATTGGCAAAACTCATATTTTCATGTATTCGGGGATCATAGCGAATTTCCTCAATATAATTTTTAATTATATTTTTATTTATGGAATGTTCGGAATTCCGGGGATGGGATTAGCAGGAGCAGGGATCGGTTCCACATTTGCGACCTTTTTCGATTTCTTGTTTTATTTTATTATTACGCTTCAGCCCGCTTATAGAAAAAGATATCAGTTATTTTCTCATTTCCGATTCATCAAAGAATACGCTATCAACATTGTCAAAATTTCTCTTCCCGTTTCACTCCAAAATATTTTTATCTTAGTAGGATTTTTGAGTTTCATAGCAATCACCGGGCATATCGGTACGGTGGAGCAGGCAGCTAGTAATATTGTATTTTCATCTTTGCTAATTTCTTTGATGCCCTGTTTTGGTTTTGGAATTGCGGTGCAAACATTAGTAGGCAATAGTCTCGGGAAAGGGGATATAGAACAAGCTAAGATGATGGGATTAGAAACGAGCAAGCTTGCTACGATTTATACATTTATTGCCGGACTTATATTCACAATATTTCCTCAATACGTTTTGCTATTATTAACGAATGATTGGAACGTAATTAATACAGCAGTGCCGGCGATGAGAATTGCGGGAGCGGGGCAGGTATTTTATTCGGTGGGGGTAGTTCTTGCCAATGGACTCCAAGCAGCAGGGAGAACTTTATACGTAATGGTAGCCGAATCGATTCTTAATTGGTTTGTATTCGTACCGATAGCATATTTATTAGGAGTAGTTTTAGATTTCGGAATTATAGGTGCTTGGTCAGCTCTTCCATTTTATGTAATACTCTATTCTGCAGTAATATTTATAAAATATTATTATGGAGACTGGACTACATTTAAGAAAGTGTAGTCCATTTGCTCCACGACAATTATTGAAATTATTTTTATATTTTCAAAAGCTTTGCATTAATAGCCACTATAATAGTGCTTAAAGTCATCAATCCTGCACCTAGGGCTGGACTTAATAGTATGCCATAAGAAAATAGAACACCCGCAGCAAGAGGAATAGCAAAAACATTATAGCCGGTCGCCCACCATAGATTCTGCACCATCTTTTTATAAGTTGATTTTGCCATAGAGATAACTGAGACGACATCCTGCGGATTATTTTTAATTAGAATAATATCGGCAGTTTCGATAGCCACATCAGAGCCGGCTCCGATTGCGATACCCACATCAGCCTGAGCCAATGCCGGAGCATCATTTACTCCATCTCCAATCATAGCGGTAATCAAGCCCCTATCTTGCAGCTCTTTTATTTTTGAGGATTTTATCTCCGGCATTACTTCGGCAAAATACTCATCTAATCTCAATTCTTTAGAAACAAATTCAGCAGTTTTCTTATTATCACCTGTAATCATCACACATTTAATATCCATTTCGTGTAATTGTTCGATAGCGGATTTTGAATCTTCTCGAATTTTATCTCCGAGACTAATTACACCAATTGCTTTATTCTCAATAACTAATAAAACTGTTGTAAATCCTTTTTTCTGTAATTCGCTTACTACATTTTTATTATAAGATAAATTCATTTCATCCGCATAGTTTGGGCTAACTATTAAAGTTGATTTTCCATTCACATTACCTTTAACACCTTTGCCTGTAATAGATTCAAAATCTTGAATTTTATATGAATCTTCTGCCGCATCTTTAATTCCGGTTGCAATCGGGTGTTGAGAGTTCGATTCAAGAGCTGCTGCATATTTTAGAATTTCATCACGTTCATAGCCCTCTTCAAAACTAATAATATCAGTTACGCCAAATTTACCTTCAGTAAGTGTACCGGTTTTATCAAATACGACTGCGGTAATATTTCGTGCATTTTCAAAGGCAGTTCTATTACGAATTAAGAACCCATTTTTTGCTGCTATACCGGTTGATACTGCCACTACTAATGGAACTGCAAGTCCCAAGGCATGTGGGCATGTAATTACCATTACAGTTACGGTTCTTTCGATAGCAAAAGCAAAATTTTGAGTTGTAAAAAACTCCCAAATAAAGAATGTTACTACTCCCGCAAAAATTGCAATTATAGTTAGAATCAAAGCTGCTTTATTTGCCAAGTTTTGTGTTTTTGATTTACTCTCTTGAGCTTTATTAACTAAATCAATTACTTTTGAAAGGAAAGTATCATTGCCGACTTGCTTAACTTCGATAGTAAGGGAGCCTTCACCATTAATTGAACCGGCAATAATTTTATCTCCTTTATTCTTAGATACGGGTCTTGATTCACCGGTTAACATTGATTCATTTACGGAAGAAATACCTTCGATTATATCTCCATCAGAGGGTATTTTTTCTCCGGGTTTAATAAGTATTTTATCATTAACGTTAATTTCGGTTAGTTCGACATCAGCAATATCTCCATACTCTGAAACTCTATGAGCAATATTAGGAAGAAGTTTTGCCAATTCTTCTAAAGCCTTGGATGCACTTAGGATCGATCTCATTTCTATCCAATGTCCAAGAAGCATGATATCAATAAGAGTAGCCAATTCCCAGAAAAAGCCATTACCGCTATCTGCAAGAGCAATATAACTGCTATATGCGTACGAAACAGTTATAGCCACAGCAATAAGAGTCATCATTCCCGGTTGCCTCTTTTTTAATTCAGAATAAATTCCTTTGAGGAACGGGAGTCCGCCATAAAAATAGATTATACTCGAAAAAGCGAAAATAAGATAATTTTCCTGATTAAATTGAAGCGTGTCTCTTATTCCGAATAGTGATTGAATCATAGTAGAAAGTAGTAGAACGGGGATAGTAAGAATGAGGGAGATCCAGAACCGTTTTTTAAAATCTCTGATCATCATTCTGTGATGAGATTGCTGATTGTGTCCGCCAT
>CALDDL010000146.1 GCA_937936675.1 uncultured bacterium | reverse complement strand
TGTTAGGACTTGCATCTAAAAGCGGTAATATGGCAGAAATTTATAAAGCAACTGCAAAATTTTTAGAACGTCAACAGGAATTTAAAAAAAGTTTAAGAAGCGCACTTATTACTCCGTTTGTTACTTTATTCATACTATTTCTCGCTGTACTTTTTTATGTAGGATATATTTTTCCTGAGACGGCGAAATTATTCGTTAAGTTTAAGATCGATCTACCTCCTATGACGAAAGCTACATTAACACTTTCTGACTTTTTGATGAATAACTTTTTTATTATTATTATACTTGCAATCACACCGCCAATTGCATTAGTGTATTGGGCTAGAACGAAGCAGGGAAGATTATTTGTTGATAAATGGCAGATGAAAATTCCTATTATTGGTTCACTTATTCATAAAACAGCGATAGAGGTTTTTTGCCGTGTATTTTATACTTTATATAGCGGATCGGCTGAAAGTATCGAACCAATTAGAATTGCCTCAGAAGCTTGCGGAAATGCTTATTTTGAAAGTCAGATAAAAAATGTTGCAATACCTTTAATGGTTAAACGAGGTATGGGAATTACCGAATCGTTTGAAGCTTCGGGTGTTTTTACGGAGACAGCACTTTCGCGATTCCACTCGGGCGAAGAAACAGGAACTATTAAAAATACCGCATTGCAATTGGCAAATTATTATGAGAGTGAAACAGTATATAGATTAAAAAATATTATAGAAATGATTCAGGTCATGATTGCCATGGTTATCATGGTAGTAATGATCGGATTAACTTTAGTTTCGGCAGAGACCGCAACTATAAGTCCAAAATCACCAATGTCTCAATAAGAAGAAAAATACTATGTTAGATGTAGCAATGGAAATGTCGGATAAGATTGGTTACCTTTTATTAAAAAAAGGGATAATAGACTCAAATATTCTTGAGCAGGCACTTAAGATAAAAGAAGCCGATCAAACGAAATTAAAAAGAAATTTAGCTCAAATATTAGTGGATGAATTTCAATTCGATCACGATATGATTTTCCGTGAAGTGGCTGTTTTATATGCTTTCAAAGAGCTTATAGTACATTTCGAGGAACTTACCGATGAACGGATTGCCGAGATTAAGGGATTATTAAATAAGGGCGGGGAAGATACTAAAAAGATGCTCCTTGAGCACAGAGTACTCCCTTATAAATTCGATGATAGAATCAGGGATAAGCTCATTCTTGCAGCAGTCGATCCGACTGATAGAATACTCGTAAAAATTGCATACACACTTAACGCAAAAAAATATGAAATTAATTTTTTACGCAAAAAGGATTATGATAAATTAATTGCACTAATAGTTCCTGCGGAGAATGAATATCTAAAAGCTATTCAAGAAGCAAACGAAGAGATGCAGGTAATAGCTGAGGATGCTTCAATTAATGAAGATGAACTCGATGCCGAGATAAATAAATCAGCGCTTATAAATCTTATTGAAGCAGCACTAGTGGAAGGGACGAGAAAGGGAGTGAGTGATATTCACGTAATCCCAAAACCGGGTAATAAAACGGAGATACATTTCAGGACCGATGGCAAGCTAGCTCTATGGCACGTTCAGGAAGGAACTCTTCCCGAGGCAGTAATGGCAGTAGTGAAAGACCGATCTAAAGGATTAGACCGCTTTGAAAGAGAGAGAGCGCAGGACGGTTTTATTCAGCGCGAAATCGATGGTCATATAATTCGTTTCCGTGTATCGGTGCTTCCTATGGTCGGAACCGAGCTTAAAAATAAATTTGAATCAATTGTAATTCGTATTCTTGATGATAGAAAAGTAATAAAAGACTTAAGCAAGCTCGGTTTGACGGGCTATTCAAATACTGCATTCGTAAAAGCTATCACTCAGCCGCAGGGAATGATTATCCTTACTGGTCCAACAGGATCGGGTAAATCGACTACACTTGTCGCGGCACTATATCAAGTAATTAATCCCACAAAAAATGTTTTAACCGTAGAAGACCCCGTGGAATATGTTATCGAAGGTGCTCGCCAGCTTAAGATCGGTTATAAGATGAATTTCGAGCAGGCGATAAGAGCAATTTTGAGGCACGATCCCGATATCGTTCTTGTAGGTGAGATGAGAGATAAGGAAACCGCTGAGACTGCTATTAAATTAGCTAATACGGGTCACTTAACATTCTCTACACTCCATACAAACGATGCTCCATCGGCGGTTGCTCGTTTATTCAAAATGGGTGTTGAGCCATTCCTAATCGCCTATGCTATTAATATAATTGTGGCGCAGCGTCTAATAAGAAAGCTTTGCGATAACTGTAAAAAAGTTACTTCGAACTTAGAAGAAGCTGTAGGAGTTCTTGGCTTAAATTATGATGATTATAAAGACCACACTATATATGAAGCAGTGGGATGCGATAGATGCAATCAAACCGGCTATAAAGGAAGAATGGCTATTCATGAAGCTCTTTACTTTACTAAAGAGATCAGAAGAGCAATAGTTAATGCCGGTGATGATGTAGATGAAGAAGCAATTAGAGATCAAGCAAGAAAAGACGGCACTTTAAGCCTTCGTGATGCAGGTTTCGAGAAAGTTAGACTCGGACTTACAAGTTTTCATGAAGTAATTGGTGCAACTATGGAAGAATAGTATTAATTTATACTCAAAATTTTTGGTTATTGCGGATGATTGAAAACGCTAAGTCAATTTTATCTTTTTTTACCTCCAAGATTCCTCCGGTAATAATTGGAGCGGAGCGGATTAATTTTATTATCGAGAATATCGATAAACTTCCGAATGAGCAAAAATTACAGGTAATAAAGTTAGCTAATTACATTTTTACCTATATGATCGAGCATCAAGCCTCTGATATTGAAATCGGCGGAATGGCAACAAACGGGTTCGCTTGGCTCAGAATTCATGGTAAAAAAGAGAAAGCAAAAGAACTTCCGGTTCTTAATAATGACGAATGGGCTGTATTGATCGTTTCACTTCTATCTCAAAATCAATTAAAATTATTAATAGAAAAAAGAAATCTTGATTTCAGTTATACATTTTTTTATGAAAAGCATCAGAAGTATGTTCGCTTTAGAGCGGATGCTTATTATGATTTAGATACATTGACATTAAACATGAGAGCGATCGCATCTAATATCCGTTCGCTCGAATCTCTAGAATTTCATCCATTGGCAATTAAGCAGATGAGTCATGGATTTATTAAATTTGGTCTTTCATTAGTAACAGGAATTACAGGTTCGGGAAAATCCACTACACTTGATGCAATAATTGATTATCATAATAAGTTCGATCCGTGCCATATAGTAATAATAGCTGCTCCAATTGAGTATGTTCACACTTCAAACTATGCAATTATAAAGCATCGAGAAGTGGGAAGAGATGTTCTTTCATTTAAGGAGGGAGTAATCCAATCCTTGAGGCAGGACCCGGATATAATAGTAATCGGTGAGATGAGAGACCCCGATACAATCATGGCTGCATTGGAAGTTACTGATACAGGTCATAAAGTTTTTTCCACACTTCATACTTCATCTGCTGTGGAATCATTAGATAGAATTATTGCCGAGGTGGATACAGGTGAGCAAGAAAGAGTAAGGAATAGATTAGCCGATGTGCTAGTTTCGGTTGTCTCACAAAAATTAGTACCGAGTACCGATGGAAGACGAGTTCTTGCAAAGGAAGTATTGATTAGTACTCCATCTATCAGAGCTGCAATCAAAAGTAACAACACAAGTGAAATTTATGGCATGATAAATCAGGGCAAAGATGCGGGTATGGTTACGATGGAACAAGATTTGCTTAGACTTTACCAAGAAAGAAGAATAACGGCGGAAAATACGATAGCTTATTCAAATAATAAAATTAGAATGATGCAATTAATGAAAGGTATATGACAAAGCCCGTAGTCTGCATATATTGTGAAGGGAGCGATGCTAAGTTAGCGGTCGTTGCTAAAGATAAAGAAACTATTAGAGTCCTAAAAGTAGCATCTTTAACTATGTCCTCTATGTATCAATCCCCCACAAGACAGGAGAACGATTTTAATCTTCCAATGTCTGAATCCGGCGGTGAATTATCATTTGATAGTTTAGATGATACTACTACTCCGATTGGAGTGGATGTGGATGCTAATGATATTGCTCAAGTGGCAGCATCGCTTTCGAATTTCCAACTTTCAAAGATGGAATTTATTCCGATTATAACAGAACCCACGGTTAATTTTCACGTCTATGAAGGTCCGCGCGAAGAGAAAAAAAATAAATTAATCGATGCAATAATAAAAGATATTCAAACGGTTAAAGGTATTTCCGTTGCACCCGATGGCATCGATTATATGGAATTGAATTCCAATCAGCTTTTATCGGTATTTATTGAAGGTGATATTCATTGCGTTAGTGTAGTTAATCTTCTGGCAAGTTACATTAAAAAAAGATATTTAAAAATTCCTACAATCAAAACCACCGAACTGGCGTTAGCATATTTTGTAGGTAAAACGAATAAATTTTTCCCCGAAGATCATTCACTCATAATTTATATCGGAAAAGAATATAGTAAGCTTATTTTCCTCGAGGGACAGAAATTAAAGCATATTGGTTCTACTCTGGATATAGGTACAAAAAATCTTCATACCTATGATGTTTATTTTTCTAAGATTCTATTAGAGATGGAAAATGGACAGATACCGAAACTTGATAATATTATTATCTGTGGAGAGGATCGATCGGAGAATTTAATGCTATCATTTTATGGCACTTTCCCCGAGGCGAATGTATCTGAATTAAAGTTTGAAGATCTCGTTACTAGGGAATTACCGATTGAAGATATAGAAAATCTCGCTCTCTATGCAGTTCCTATTTCAGCGGCAGTTGAATATTTTGATGAGTTAGACCATAAGCATAAAGGAGTAAATTTCCTTCCTAAATATGTTCAAGAGAATCAAAAGTTTTTACAGTTTGGATGGCATAGCTATGCTTTGCTACCGTTTTTATTTGGTGCGGCGATGTTCTTTACTCTCCAGACACTCTCAAATTATAGAACAATTGATGAACTAGATTCTGAGGTTTCTCGATTAACACTTCGTCAGCTCGAAAATCAAGTACTCGTAGAACAGATTACGCCATTAGATAATAGGATTAATAGTTTTGATGAAACACAATCCGTACTAGATACAGTGGCTGCGGGTTCTAGTTTATGGAATTATAATCTTTCTAATATTTCGGATTTTGCCGAGAGAAGAAGAAATTTCTGGATTAGTAAACTTGATATTGGAGAAACCGGTAAAATACGAATTATCGGATATTCGCTTTCGAGGAGTGTATTAACGGAGTTTGCAAAATATCTCGAGGTATCAAACTTAAAAAATATCAAGTATGAACCGCTCCGAGAGAAGAATGCATATTCTTATACAATTGAATTTGATTTAGCTAAAAAGGATACTACCGGTACAAAATGAGCAGCAAGGTAAAAAATACTATCATTATAAGCAGCATTCTGATCTTCATAATTGTTGCCGGCGGTATATTTAATTATGTTATACTCAAAGGAAAGATTGATGATAGGAATACGAAAATAAAGAATTTGAAAAAATATGAAATGGATACCGAGGCATTAACAAGAAGTTTAATCGATCTTCAGAAACGTTCGGCTCAATTAGATTCTGTTCTCGCTTTGCGTAAACATAATATCCCGTTCAATATTAATCAAACCGATTTTTATGATTTTGTTAATAAAGTAAGTTCGGGATTTTCGGAATATTCATTTGTTAATATGGAATATGTAGAGAATACTCGTGAGAAGGGATTCGATATTTTTAATTATACCTTGGATGGAGTGGCGGAGTTTAGAGATTTATATAATTTGATCTATTCGATAGAAGAGAGTAAATTATTAAAAAAAATTAACACGATGATACTAGCCAATAATATCAATGTTGATCCCGATGGCACTCCTCATTTTCTAGTTAACTATAAATTCAATGTGGAAGTATATTCCTCATCGGACGATCGATTTGCTATTAAAAATTATGTTGAGAATGATCTAAAGCCATATCCGGTATATGATTATTTCTATCCATTGATTAGAAGCGAAATAGTGCCCAATAGAGATGAATTGTTGGACGTTCAAACAGGGCAGTTATTGGCATTAATACCTGATGGAGCATTTTTAACGGATGCTTCGGGCAGGACTTACCTTCTATGGGAAGGTGACCAAGTGTATTTGGGTTATTTAACCGAAATCGATTTTAAGAATAGCCGAGTACATTTTATCGTTAATAAAGGCGGAATTATTGAAAAAATTACGCTTGAACTTTCAAAAGAAAAAAAGCAGAGCAAATAAAATGAAAAGATTGATTTTCTTTATTATGATAAGTTTTGGACTGAGCGGATTGAACGCTCAAGTGGACCTTAAGGAAAAGCTTTCGGGCTATACTAATCCCGATGAATTAGTTACACTTTCTCAATTAGTACCTTTTGAGCAAGCTATCGATCTAATTAGCAAGGTTAGTGAAAAAATTACCGGTAAAAAAGTCTTCTCGGTTGCCGGATTCAACGGTCCAATTGGTTTCGAAATTGAATTGATGCAGTATAAAAAAGCACTGATGATAATTGCTCAATATAATAATTTGGTTGTAGAAGAAACGGCAGATGCCTTATTGGTAAAAAGAAAGGATGTTGCCGCTGCCGAGCGTGATATTAATGAATATGCAGGTGTGGAAGAAAAGGAAGTAAAAATAAGTGCAGTTCTTTTTGAAGCTAACGTTTATGATATGACAGAGAAAGGTATTAATTGGCAGTTTCTCCTTTCACGCAATGGTTTATCGGTAGGGGGCGATTTCAGAACACTTCAAGAGGAACAAGAGCAAACAGGGAATAACAATACTCAGCAGACAGTTGCTAAACCACCTACTTTGGATTTAACTACAGAATCAAAATTTACTATGGGTAAATTTGCCGGCAATGCCACTGCAATGTTTAGATTATTCGAGAATGATAATTTAGGAGAGATAATTGCTCGTCCTACTGTATCGGTGCGCAACGGAATTCAGGGACGTACTCAAGTCGGTTCTGATATATCGATTAAAGAGCGCGACTTTTCGGGAAACTTAATCGATAAATTTTACTCAACTGGTACAATAATCGAAGTAACTCCATATATCTACAATCAAGATGGTTTGGAATATGTTCTTCTAAAGGTAAAAGTAGAGAGAAGCTCTGCAATACCGGACGTAATAAGTACCGAAATAAGAAAGACTGCAGCTACAACGAGTGTTCTATTATTGAATGGCGAAGAAACGGTTATAGGAGGATTATTCGTTAATGAGGATGCAGTTTCTCGGCGTGGAGTCCCCATTCTAAAGGATCTTCCTTGGTGGTTCTTCGGACTTAAATATATTTTCGGCTACGATCAAAAAACTTATACTAAAAAAGAGATTATTATTTCAATAAAAGCAGAAATTCTTCCGACTCTTAGAGAAAGATTAATGATAAAGAAAGATGCATTTGAGGAACAGAAGAAAGAAAATTCAGAGATTATAGATAAATACAGAACTAAAACTAAAGAGAACGAAAATAAATAATCAGCCGAATTGAATGATAAAGCAATATGAAACTAAATGTAAGGTTATTATTAATTACCTCAGTGGTGGTAATTCTTCTATCGGGAATTACCGCTTTGATCTATTACTCATTTACGAGTACTATTCTTAGAGATGCGCAATCTCGAGATATTCTAAACGCATCAAACGATTTTGTCTTTTCATTTCAACAGAAAGTTGAATCCCTCGATACCGATTTCATTAAATTAATTCAAAGCAATAATACAATAGATAGATATAATCTCGATACTACGGGTATTGATTTTATTTTTACTATTATAAATGATTCTCTGATTAATAAAAGAATATTCAAGAAAACGACTGATTTATCATTTAACGGTAACTCGAATGGGTTACAAAAATTTTTCGAAAATAATCCGAATATAGTTTTGAAGTATTATCGTCTAAATGACACGATTACTTATTATTACGGGTTCAGTATAAGTGAGGAGTTTTTAAATAAACTTGCGGAAAAGGCAGAGCTTAATGCAGCTCTTATTATTGATGAATCCCCTTTAATTATTTCTAAAAGCGATGCTAATCAAGGATATAATATTATAATTGAAAATTCAATTAGGGCATTAAGATATAAAAATAATTTTGATATTTATTCAGAAGAGACGAGCAGTGCAGATTTTGTAGCTTCATTGGTAGTTCCGCCTAATACGATCGAATCACCAGCCAAAATAAAATTTGTTGTCTTTAAGTTTTATAGCGAGGGTGGTGCTTTAAGGGATTTAATAAGAAATATTGTAATTATTATTGCAGTTGCCGGTAGCGCATTTGCTTTCATCATTGTATTTGTGTTGACTGCCAAGTTCCGAAAACAGATTGGATTATTGAGTGACGCTGCAGAGACTACTAGCAAGGGCGATTATTCTCATCGTGTTAAAATTATTTCCAAGGATGAAATAGGCGAACTTGGAATGACCTTTAATAAAATGCTTAATGAAATTGAGATTAATAAAAAAAGCGAAGAAGACTATACTCAATTTATCTCACTTATTAACCGCAATCCATCGCTAAAAGAGATATCGGATTCGGCATTAGAGAGAATATTACAGAGCACGGGAGTTCATTTCGGAGCTTTATATTTAGTTGAAAATAATGAACCGAAGTATATCTCATCGGCAGGTATTGTAAGCAATTCTAAAGAGATGATGCTCGAGATGAGCGTTTATAAATCCGCAATAGAAAACAAGCAGCCAACAGAATTTAAGTTCCAAGATAACTATCCCGAAATGACTTCGGGAATTGTTTCGATTAAATTAAAATATATTTTAGTGTTCCCGCTTCTTTATAATAATGAGGTTATTGCGCTTCTGGAATTGGGTTCGGATACAAACCCTGAAAAAAACATTATAGAATATTTAGAAAAGATTGATGAACAATTAGCTATTGGAATAAGCAACGCGAGGACACTAAAGCAACTAGAAAATTTAGTTGAATCCAAGTCTCAATTCCTTGCTAATATGTCGCACGAACTTCGCACTCCATTAATCTCTATTTTAGGATTGACGGAACTGATGCTTAAAGAGAGCAATGCCGCACCAAAGACGATTGAACGTAATAATATCATTTTAAGAAACGGAAAAAAACTTCTTAACCTAATTAATAATATATTGGAATTTTCTAAGCTCGATACGGATAAGGTGGAAATAAGAAAAGATTCATTCCTTCTTGATGAATTTTTGGAAGAGATTATTGAAAGTACGCGTTTAATGGTGCAGGAGAAGAATCTTAAATTCAAATATGAAAAAGATTTGAATAGGAACGTACTTCTTAATACCGATAAAGCTAAGCTCGAACAAATATTACTCAATCTAATTTATAATTCTATTAAGTTCACCGAAAAGGGGGAAGTGAAATTAAAGACAAATATACTTGATGATAAGAGGATAGAATTTATTGTAAGTGATACGGGGATTGGGATTCCTGCCGATCAAATAGAAACGGTTTTTAGTGAGTTTACACAAGTGGATAATGGACTAGGAAGAAAATATGGAGGCGCAGGGCTCGGTCTCGCTATTTCCAGAAAATATATTGAGATGCTTGACAGCAAGTTCAATATCACAAGCAATTTGAAAAGCGGTACGGCTATTTCGTTTATATTAAACGACTCTATTTTAGATATTATCGAGACTTCATTATTTGGTTCTATCGATAAACCCATAAGAAATTATATAGGTAAAACAGCAATATTCAGCAATAATAGCGAATTGAAAAATATCCTTTCTGATTATTTGGATGGATATAATATCTTAGTACAAAATTATATTACTGCAAAAGAATATGAAGATGATAAAGATGGAATTGCATGCAAGGCGATTGTAGTTGATCCACTCACTTTGGAATTAGACCCATGGGAACTAATTTCTGAACTGAATAAAATAAAAAATGATTCAGTAATTATCGTTGCTTCAGTGGAACCGAAGAAAAAAACTGGCTGGGGAAAATCATTAAAGAATTTGTCCGAATCCGAAATTGAAACTTTAAAAAAAGATTTTAGTAAAAGAGTTAAGACTGCCGGAATGCATCCGCTTGATATTCTAAAAATTATTAGAGACGAAATAGGGATCATAGGTTATAATGTAGAAAACTATGGAATACTACCTGATGATGAACTTCCTTTTAGTGCGAGCAATGATGATGATGCGATTGCAGGTAAAAATGAATTCATAATGGTCGTGGATGATAATAACGATACTCTTTATACAATCGGTGAGATACTTAAAGACCTAGGCTATGAAACCATATTCGCTTCAAACGGAGTGGAGTGTTTAACTATTCTTAATACAAGAATTCCGGATATAATTCTTCTCGATATTATGATGCCGCAGATGGATGGATTTCAGACTATTAAAAGAATTAAGGGAGAAGCAAAATATTCTTCTATTCCGGTGATTGCTCTAACAGCTTATGCGATGCTTGATAATAAAGGAATAATTGAGCGAAACGGTTTTAATGACCTTATTACAAAACCCGTTAATACGATTGAGTTAGAAACAAAAATCAAAAAATATCTTTCCAAAAAGAAAGAAAGCAAGAAATGAAAAAAATACTAATTATAGATGATAACCCGGATAACGTCTTTTTATTAAAAGACCGATTAGAAAGGGAGAAGTTTGATGTAGTTACTGCTTATGAAGGTCAGATGGGCATAGAAAAAGCTGAGGCAGAAAATCCCGATCTTATTCTTCTTGATATTCTTATGCCCGGAATTTCAGGGTTGGATGTTTGTAAAGCAATCTCTTCAAATGATAAAACAAAAACAATTCCGATTATTTTATTGACGGCACTTTCTGAAGTAGAGAACTTAAAAGAAGGTTTCGCAGCCGGTGCATTTGATTATATCAGAAAACCATTCAACCGTGTTGAATTAGTAGCACGTATTAATTCTGCGCTTCGCTTTAGAGAAGTCAATCAAATACTTATTGAACTGGAGAAGGTGAAAACATTTGGTGCAACAGTAGCAACCGCTAATCATGAAATTAAGCAGCCACTCACTCTTATAAACCTTTCTATCGCCGCTATTAGAAGAGAATTATCCAAACCTGAACTATCGAAAGATGTTGTTTTGAAAAGAGTTGAATTCATTGAGAATGCTGCCTCAGACATTATAAAGCTTCTTGAGAAATTAACATCTATTAAAAAGCCGATGATAAAAGAATTGGATGATGAGAGAAAACTGATCGACCTATAAATTTTGTGTTAATTCATTAATTCTTTTTAGCATTCTTTCAAATATATAAGGCTTTTTGAAAACATCTATGATTCCGAGCTCTTCAATAATTTTTTCTTCGTTTTTTGTTAATGCGCCAGTGGCGAGGATAATAGGAGTATCAATATTATTCGAGCGAATCTCTTCAATGCAATTAATACCTGTAATGCCGGGCATTTGATGATCGATTATATATAAATCGATATCAATCTTGCCTATTAAATTAATTACTTGTTCGCCGGAGGAGCATTCGATAATTGAATAATCATAAGAGGCTAATAGATCCCGTAAAAGTTCTCTTAAGATCGAATCGTCCTCTGCAATTAAGATCCTCTTTTTATTGGGAATCGACGATTTTTGAATTGGTTTAATAGCAGGAAGCGTAACAGTAAATTTTGTACCATGATTAGGAACGCTCGATACTTCAATAGAGCCATGCAATGAATCAATTATGTTTTTTACTATTGCAAGCCCGAGTCCCGAATTTTTTTTATTCTTAGTAGAAAAACTTTCTACAAATATTTTATCGATTAATTCCGGTTCTATACCTACGCCGGTATCGGCTATTTCAATACAAACCGCTGCTTGATCACCTTCAAAAAAATTAGGCTCAAGATTTTGAATTTTGTTTATAGTATTAGCCGCACGAATAGTTATTGCTCCCTCTGATTTTATAGCCTCGGAAGCATTAACAATAAGGTTTAGGAATAATCGGTATAGTTCTCCGTAATTTGCTTTCACCTGATATAGATCATCTGCCATATTAAGAGAAAATTCTAATGTACCTTTAAATTTTTCGCGATAAACCGCGATAAGATCACTAAGAAGAATATCCATATTGATAAGTCGCTGCTGAGATATTGGAGTGCCGCTTTGAGACTTAAATTCATCAATCAATTCTGAGGCAGCGTGTATGCTATTCTCTATGCTCTTTAATAAAGTGTTCGAGCTTAAGTTTAAACTCTCATCTTGTTTTAATAGTTCGGTACTCGTAACGATTCGTGCGAAAATATTATTAAGATCATGAAAGAGTAAAGATAATTTATGGCTACCTTTGGTGTTCATTTAATCTCATATTAAAGGAGAATAAAAATATGGTAGTAATATATTTAGTAGATTTAGGGCTCATCTTGTTTTAAGTTATAATTCATTATTTTGTTATAAAGAGTTTTTTGGCTAATTCCTAAAATCCTAGCTGTAATTTCACGACTCCAATTATTAAGGTCTAGTGCACGTTTGATATGAATTGCTTCTATTTCGGATAGAGTTAAAATTTTCCCTTCGACCTCAATAAAATTTGTGAAATCAAATTCCTCTTTTGGAATGTTAAGGTCTTTAATATGTATTTTATTCTCATCTGAAAAAATAATAGCTCTTTCAATTATGTGTTCTAATTCTCTTACATTACCGGGAAAATTGTAACGGTATAGCTCTCTCTCAGCTTCAGGGGTAAGCTTTTTTCTGGAACGAATTGGTGATTTTTTATCAAGGAAATAATTGCTTAGCAAAATAACATCATCGCCTCTTTCGCGGAGTGGGGGAATCGTAAGTGTTATTACATTTAATCGGAATAAAAGATCGCGTCTAAAATTTTTATTCTCCGCTTCCTCCATTAAATTTTTATTAGTAGCCCCGATTACTCGAACGTCAGAATTAAGAGAATTGATTCCTCCGATTCTCCTGAATTCGCCATTCTCGAGGAAGCGAAGTAATTTTGGCTGCAAAGCTAAACTGAGCTCTCCAATCTCATCTAAGAAAAGAGTTCCTCCATTGGCTATCTCGACAAGCCCTTGTTTAGAAGCCTTTGCATCGGTGAATGCACCCTTTTCATAACCAAAGAGTTCGCTTTCTATTAGTTGATCGGGTAAAGAAGCACAATTGATTGCCACGAATGGCTTCTCTGACCGATCGGAATTTTTATGAATGAATTCTGCAAAGAGTTCTTTTCCCGTTCCAGTTTCACCTTCGAGTAATATATTAGAATTCGATTTTGCTGATTTCTCTGCAAAAGAAAGAATGTTTTTTATGCTAACGCTTTCCCCGATTATTTTATTAGGAGAAGATGCAATTTTGGCACTTAATAATTTATTCTCAATTACTAATTTGTGGTGGTCTATTGCTCGTTTAATAGTAATTGCTAATTGACCGAATTCATACGGTTTAGAGATGAAATCATAAGCACCCTGTTTGATACAATGTATTGCGGTACGAACTTCTGATTTTGCGGTTAATACTATCACTTGGAGATCGGGATGATTTTCTTTAACAAATTTTAGAACTTGTTCGCCGGAGACTTCTTTCATTTCGAGATCTAGAAGCACTACATCGAAATTTTTCTTTTTAATTGCTTCGATAGCGTCTTTTCCATCATAAACAATATCAACTATATAACCTTCATTTACCAATTCTTCCTTAAGAAGGTAACAAAGGTTCTCATCGTCATCGGCAATTAAAATGGTATATTTATTCATAATCTCAACAGAATATTGAAACAAAAATATATGAAAAAATAATATAAAATAAAGATTAAAGAGTGTTTATTTGCAAAACAATCGGATTATTATTAAAATTGCAAATAATTGGACTAAGTGCTGAATATTTTTTTAAGGTTTTCGGCTTGAGATTTAATTAGAAAGATAATATATTTGAAGTCTGTATTTTGATAAATACGTGAGGGGCGCGTAGCTCAGGGGTAGAGCATTTGCCTTTTAAGCAAAGGGTCGGTGGTTCGAGCCCACCCGCGCTCACGATAAAAAAGCTCTGTAAGAATCCTTACAGGGCTTTTTTCATTTTAAAGAGTTTGTTCTCCATGTTGAATCTTCGTAAATTTAAAGTCAAAAAATGATAAATGTATAATTATTTACTAATAGCTGCTGGGGCGGCACTTGGCGGTGTGTTTCGATTTTGGATTTCGGGTTCTGTACACCGATTTCTTCCGGTAAATTTCCCTTTTGGTACTCTTATCGTTAATGTTCTCGGTAGCTTCGCCTTAGGATTTATCATCTTTTTCTTAGATGCTAAAGAAGTCATTTCTCCTGAATTAAAAATCTTTCTAACTATTGGTTTTTGCGGCGGTTTTACTACCTTTTCCACTTTCGCTTTTGAAACAGTCAACTTATTTAAAGAAACTGAACTGTTTTTTGCTTTAATTAATATACTATTAAATGTCATTGCAACACTAGGTGCAGTTTACTTATCTTACTTAGCAGCTAAATCATTAGCTTAAATTAGTTTTTATATTCATAACATATATAAAATTAAATGAATATTACCGGAGTCTCGTTAAAATAATTTATGGCGATTATAAATTTTTTATATAGTAGTCATAGTTAATAAATAATATTTTCCACACAAGGCGAAGACAATTAAACTGCAAAAACTTAAAGCTTTGTTAACATTTATATAACATTCTT
>CALDDL010000145.1 GCA_937936675.1 uncultured bacterium | reverse complement strand
AGAAAGATGCCACTCAAGATTTTAAGAATTTAGAAGATGAGATGAGCGATCTGCAGAAAAAGATCAGCGAACTCAATGATATGCCGAAAGATAATATAGATGAAATTGCTAAACAGCTCGAAAAGCAGCAGAATCAGGAGCTTTCGGAAAAAGCTGAAAATAATATTTCGCAAAATCAAAAAAATCAGGCACAGCAAAACCAGCAGCAGATGCAGAGCAACATGCAGAATTTTAATAAGCAGATGCAGGATTTTCAAGAGAGCATGCAGCAGCAGAACCAGATGGAAACTTTTAATGCAATGATGAAAAACATCAACGATCTGCTTTCGCTTAGCAAGCAAGAAGAGAAGTTAAAAAAGGAAACTGATAATAGCGGTATATCACAGCAGAAATTTAATGAGAATGCAAAAACGCAAAGTGAGATTCAGAATAATCTTAGTAAGGTAATGCAAAACTTAGGCGAATTATCTCAGAAGTCATTCGCAATAACGCCCGAAATGGGTAAAGCATTAGGACAGGCGTATAACAATATGCAGCAATCGATTAGCTCGCTTCAAAATAGAAATCTTGGAGCAGCTTCTCAGAGCCAGAATAAATCTATGGAAAATTTGAATCAGGCAGCTTCGATGATGAAATCGGCTCTTGATATGATGATGCAAGGTGGCGGCAGCGGCGGAGGAATGATGAGCATGTTCCAGCAGCTTCAGCAGATGAGCCAACAGCAGATGAATCTGAATCAATTAACTCAGATGATGCAGCAGGGTAAACTATCTAAAGAGCAGATGGGACAGATGCAGCGATTGGGCGGACAGCAGGAGATGCTTCGCAAATCATTGGAGCAATTGAATAAAGAAGCTAAGGAGAGCGGTCAATCGAAGCGCATAGCTTCTAATCTCGATAAGATTCTCGATGAAATGAAGGAAGTAGTCTCCGGATTGGAAACCGAAAAAATTAATGATGATTTGATTAAGAAGCAGGAAAATATTTTATCTAAATTATTGGATGCTCAGAGATCGATTAATGAAAAAGATTATGAAGAAAATAGGAAATCGAATACAGGAAAAAATATTACAAAAGAACGTCCGGACGCATTAAAACTTTCACCCGAAGAGCGATTCAAACAATTACGTGAATCTCTTAATAACGGCATGCGTGAGAAATATAATAAAGACTATGAAGAACTGATTAAAAAATATTATGAGAAGATAGGTAAATAAAAATAACCCAATCCGAAGATTCTCAATAATGGATTTTTTAGCTTTGACCACAATTTTACAAATGAATAGCATTTTCAATTAAATAAATACTATTTTTTTAATTCCCGTTGATACTTATGAACTCCATAATATTTTCGGCGTGGTAGCGGCTATTTTCGATAAACCATCTGCCTGTATCCATACCGCCGCAAACTACTCCCGCAAGAAATATCCCCGGTATATTTGTCTCAAAATTTTCGCTATTATAAATTGGCACTAAATTAAACTCACTTTCCAATTTAATCCCGATATTTTTAAGGAAACGATAATCGGGATGATAACCGGTCATCGCAAATACGAAATCATTTTCCAAAGTTAAATTACCTTCCGGAGTAAGTATATCCACTGAATCCTCACGAATCTCTTTTATATACGAATTAAAGTGTGCTTTAATCGCTCCCTCAGCAATGCGGTTTTCGATATCGGGCTTTACCCAATACTTAACGTTATCGTCTAATTTATTTTTTCGTACCACCATTGTAACTTCCGCAGAACGTCTGAAAGTTTCTAATGCAACATCTACCGCCGAATTACCTCCTCCGATTACAATGATCTTAGTTTCTGCATAAGGATGAGCATCTTCATAATAATGTTTTACTTTCTTAAGACTTTCACCGGGGACGCTGATAAGATTAGGATAATCATAAAATCCCGTTGCGATAATTACGTTCTTTGCTTGATGCGAACCTTTCTCCGTTTCAACAACGAAATCACCCTTCTCGCCCGTTACGTTAACGACTTTTTCATAAAGGGAAAGATTAAGTTTCCAAGCATCTTTTACTCGGCGATAATATTCTAATGCTTCGCTTCGTGTCGGTTTTACACCATGAGATATGAATGGCACCTGCCCTATTTCCAATCTATCCGAAGTGGAAAAGAATACCATATTAGTAGGATAATTATAAATGGAATTTAGTAAGCATCCCTTTTCTAAAATCTTGTAGTTAAGATTATGTACTGAAGCAGAAATTCCGCATGCTAAACCGATAGGACCGCCGCCAACAATAATTACATCAAATTTTTCCATATCTCTTTTTGTTTTTATGAATAATTCTTATTTAGTTTTACGATATTGTATAACTCAAAACTAATCAATTATGTAGATAATATGTCAAACAAAAATAAAAATATTCAAGTAAATAACGGCAGCGCAATTAAGGTATATAAATATTCTCTTTTCCAAATATTTCTTTATCGATACGGAAATATTATAGCTACATTATTTCTGGGGTTTCATTTCCTTACTTCTGCCGTTTTGATGTTTCAAAAGTGGTATTTCGGAATTCTTTTTATTCTTAATATGTTTTTAATTTTTATTCTTAATAAGCACTTTTTAAAAACGTATAAATACTTTCCTTTTTTAGTAAAAGCCGATGATACAAAGATGATCTGTTCAAATTTTTTTCTTAGTACCAAAGTAATCGAAATTCGGTATGATGAGATAACGGAAATTAAAGGGGGAATTTTTAGCGGACATATTACCAAACCTATTTATATAGCGGCTAAAGGAAATAAAGAAATCGGTTTTTATTCTCATGCAGGTAATTTTAATAAGTTATTAACACAAATCCTGCAATATATACCGCAGGATTTATATAATAGCTCACTAAAAAAAATTGAAGAGTTTAAGAAAGCACCTAAAAGTAAACGAAATAAATTTATTTAAGCAGCATCATTTTTTTAGTTGATTGTTCGCCACCTGCCTTTAATGAATAAAGATAAATGCCGGATGCAACATTAATTCCTCCGGCATCTTTTCCATTCCAATTTACAGTATAATTGCCTCTATTTTGAGTATTATTAATGAGTGTAATAACTTCCTGCCCGAGCATATTGTAAATTTTTAATGTTACAAAAGAAGGTTCGGCAAGACTATATTTAATAGTGGTAGAGGGATTGAAAGGATTGGGATAATTCTGTTCTAATAGAAATCCAGTCGGAATCTCTTGTTGTTCGGTATAAATATCGGTTAAGATACCTGCCTCAGGAGCCGGAAGTTTTTTATCCGTATAGATTTTAAATTCACCTGCTTCAAGATTTATGAGAGCTTGCGTATCGGTTACGTTAATACTATCTCCTGCAAAGTAATCATACCACCAGCCGGTAGATTTGAAACTCGGATTTATAGTACCGCTTTTAACATCAAAATTTCCGATTATATTGACGTTCATAGAAGCATCATTTAATTTAATTTTTTTCATATAACCGGTTAGTTCTAAGGTATAATCGGTTGTACTAAAAACGGGATAATTTTTCTTGAGATTAATGAGATATTTGAAGACCTTATAAACATTGGCTCTATTTACGTTATCTTTATAATTCCAACGAATTGGTTTAGGTCCAACTTTATAACGTTCATCGCCATAAGGAGTGGGGACAATTCCATTAGGATCGGCAAATTTAGAAATATCATAACCGAGCTCACCAAATTGCCAAATCATCTTCGGTCCGGGAACGGTAAAGAAAAATGCCGCTGCTAATTTTATTCTGTTGAGTCCGGTATTAGTTTCTTTTATATTATAATTCGTACCTGAATTTCCGAATTGAGTATTCTTATACATTAAACGTTCTTCGTCATGGCTTTCCATATACCCAACAAGATTCGGATTACTAAAGCCTCGAAACTTATATGAGATACCGGAGAAATTAGAGTTTGGAAGATATCCCATAGTAGCTTCGTTATAATTATAATTTAGATTACCCCAAAGCATCATACCATAATCTGAGAGTACTTTCTCTTCGCTATTATCGGCAAAGTGTTCGAGTATTACATAAGCCGTAGAATCGGTTTGCCAAATTTTATCAGACATTCTTTTTAGAATATTTATTCTTGATTGATCGTAAGCAGCCATAGCGTTAGCATTGCCGAGAGTATTTTTTTGTGTGAATCCTTTTGATAAATCAAAACGGAATCCATCGAACTTATATTCCTTCAACCAATATTCATTTACTCTATCGACCCAATATTTTGTGGCACTGCTTTCATGGTTCACATCATTAAAAACATTAAATTCATGTTTAGGAACAGGATTAAGATATGGACTAGAATCAGCAGGACGGCTAAGTGCTCCATTCCAATAAAGACGTGCAAGCGGAGAAGCACCCGTTACATGATTAAGCACCATATCTAAAATTACAGCTATACCATTTTCATGACATTTATCGATAAATGCTTTTAACATATTCTTAGTGCCGTAATATTTATCCAGTGCCGCATGGAATGCAGGATTATAACCCCAGCTTTCGTTGCCGTCAAATTCCATTACCGGCATTAGCTCAATGGCATTTACTCCTAGACGCTTGAGGTAGCTAAGCGTATCGCTTAATGTTTGATATGAATGAGTGGAAACGAAATCACGCACGAGTAATTCATAGATAATTAAATTCTCTTTTGCCGGTTTAACGAAGTTTGAAATATTCCATTGATAAGGAGCTTCGCTTGGTTTTATAGTAGTAACCTGCCATTCGGTTTTTCCTGCCGGATAAGGTTTAAGATATGGATAAACAGATGATGGAATATATTTATCATTCCATGGATCGAGTACCTTTTCGCTAAATGGATCGGCAGTTCTTATTACGCCATCAACTAAATATTGAAAAGCATATTCAGTTCCGGGCGATAGATTTTCTAATGTTATCCAAAATATTGTGCTATCGGGATTAATCACTTCCTTATTCATGAAATATTTTTTATCGACTTTCCAATCGGTATTATCAAAATCGCCAATTAAATAAACGAAATTTTTATATGGAGCGAAAAGGGCAAGGGTTACTTTAGTTGGGTCGCCCGGATAATAATTTATTCCGAATCTCATTCCCTCCGGAAGCGAAGCCGTTGTGAATTCAGGATTACGCATAATTACAAATTGAACCGAGTCTTTGCTCATATTATCTTGAGCCACAATTTTTATATTGTTTGCCCCCTCTTGAAAACTTGCACCAACAAAATCATAATTAAGCGATGTATCTGCCGTTTCAAATTCCTTATTATTATTTATGTATAATCGAAATGATTTTAATCCTTGAGAACGAATGGCAGTGGCTTTTATTGCTAGCGTGCCTGTTGGAGTAATAAATACAGGTGTTCTAAGCGGATCAGTGAAGGTAGAGCTTACGATCGGGGAATTGAGTGCTACCGATAGTCCCTGCTGAAATACATCTAAGAATATATCTTTTCCTCCGGTATCCTTACCTTCTTTAGTTCTATCACTGCTTCTAAAAACGAGAGCAATTTTTAAAATATTTTCTCCGTTCGGAACATTATAAAATGACCTGATACTTGGAGTTATAGAAAGTTTATATAAATTTGCTTCTACTCGTTCTAATTTTGCTTTTGGAATATTGCTGCTCCATTCGGCAATTACATATTTCCAATCTGAATCGCTTGTGCTTTTATTCGTAATTACACCTGTATGAGCATAAACATCACCGGAATAATTTTTTAGTCCTGCAGTTCCGAGATCAGCTCTAAAGTATAAATCAATCGCCTCATTCTCAGTCGGATGAGCTGGCGTTGTATATACAATCTGTGCATAATTAATTGAGACAAATAAAAACAACAAAAATGAAATAATTTTAATACGCATCGTTTTTCCTAAAATCTGTTTAAGTGAGTAAAGTTAATCAGGGGAAAGAAATTAATCAAGGAAATCCCAAGCGACCCCAAATCGGAGTCCCCTTTGATACATTGGATAGATAGGAACAATAAAATAATCTCTTCCGAGTAAATTTTCCCATGTAAAATATATAGTTGCTGCATCTTGAATTCTGCCCGCAAGAAAGAAATCAATTTGGAAATCTTCTTTTCCTAGATGATAGCGCGAGTAGCTATTCAAAAATGTGATATTGAATTTACTATAATATCTATAATTAAAGCCTGTTTTTAGATTAAGATTCTGGTCAAATAAAATATCCTCATAATAGATACCGCCTGTGGAGATAAATTGAGATACATAAAATGAGTTATTAGACGAAATTAATATTTTCCAAAATTTCAAATTAAGATTAGTGTTTATCCCATCAAGACTATTATTATAATGGAAATAACCTATTGAAAGATCGGACTTACCGAATTTGAATTTAGCTCGTGCTTCGGCAAGAGTTAATTTTCTCTTGTATGTATCGTAAGTAACAGGGGAGAAATAATCAGAAAAAATTAATTCCGGTCTTTGGAATCGCGATAATCCGAAATAAAGAGAAGTGCTTTTGCTTAGAAAAAGCTCACCTTCTGCACCAATACCAAGATAATCGTTTCCTCTATATTTTAGGTACTTAGCAAAAGCAGTTCCTTTTAATGTATTGAAAAAGAAAGCAGTACCTTCGGCTGATGCCGAATAGGTATTTACGTCAATAGAACCGGAGCTAAAATTAGTTTGGTGTTTCGCCCGCTCGATATTTCCTATAAGACGCAAATTAAAAATAGAAATACCGATATCCTGCTTTGCCTGAACTCCGAATAGATGATATTTATTATCTTGTACTACGGGTGTAATTCCATCTTGAAAATCCCTTCCTGTCGGATCGTTAATTCTATATTCAGAAAGATTATCTTGGTAATAAAGCGATAAATCGGAAATTATTTTTTCGTTAAATCGATGGAGCAGACGTATTCCGGCATTTTGCAAAGATGTTTTTTGATATCGATTAGTAAATCTCACAGGAGCTAAAAAATTATCATAGAGACTATCGATAGTTGTTCCTAGTACGATGCCGCCGTTTAATTGAATATTAGATTTTAAGTAAGAGTAATCGGCGAATAAGTCAGTATTGCCCGATAAAATATATTGCAAACGAATAGAGCCTTGCCAAAGACCTCCGCCGCTATTAACGAAATTTGATTCAGCCGATCCATTTGTAATTTCAAAAAATGTTCTAAACTTTGGAGAGAGGAAAGCATTGAATTGGAAATCCGCAAATCCTTCGTCATTAGGTGCTTGGATAAATCGAATGCGTGAATTCGGCTTACCGCTAAGTTTATTTCGAGAAATAAAATTTACTGTAATGGGATTATTTACCGATGAAAAAAGAAATCCTTTTGGAAGAGAAATTATTTCCATCGAGTCGATAGATTCAGATTGATAATTATTCAAATCAAATGAATTATTTATCCTATTGTTTATATTGATTCCGTTATCGAGATAGGAGATGGAATTGAATCCAAGATTATAAAGACGAACTTCAGAAGGTTGAAGATACTGCCCCAAATCATTTAAGCGTCCGTAAGGTAAATTAGAAAATAAATTACCTGTATAACGGTAGTCGGTTCTATCGATTTCTTTTTTTGTTAAGATTGTGTAGTCGTCATAAGCTTCAATAAATACGGGCTTGATCGTATCTTGCAGCACTTTAGTTTTAAGAGAATCAATCGAATTAATTTTAGATGAATCTATTTTTATAATTGAGGAATCCGGAGTGAAAATGCGGATGTTTGTTGAATCAGTTTGAGCAGAGATCACGCTTAACTGAATTAAAATAAATAATATGTAACGAAGAAGAAATTTCATTTTACCAAAGTTTATTAAAGTAAAAATAAGGTAATAAATATCGAGTTACAAAGGGGATTGAGTAAAACATAAGCTTAATTGACCCCAATAAATATTAAGCAATAATTGTATTTATGAAGAATTTATGTTTGTTTTAAGAAAAAAAATTTCTATTTTTTAAGTGAAATTTATTTCATACACAAAAGAAAGGAAAAGCACAATGGCAATGACAAAAGGTCAAATCTTAGACCATTTAGCAAAAAAACTCAGTGTAACAAAAAAACAAGCTGGCGTTTTTTTAGATGAATTTGTGCAGTTAACTTACAAAGAAGCCAAAAAAGAATTTGTAATTCCCGGCTTAGGTAAATTATTAATTGTAAGTAGAAAAGCAAGAAAAGGCAGAAACCCCGCCACAGGCGAAGCTATTAAAATTCCTGCTAAAAAAGTGTTAAAATTCAGAATTGCAAAAGCAGCTAAAGATGCAATTCTTCCTGCAAAAAAGAAATAGTTGTTAAATTAGATTCGTATTTTTAAGCCCGTTAGTTTTAACGGGCTTATTTATTTTAAATGATTCTTTATTTGATTTCAAAACGATATTATAATGGCTAAAGATTATACATTAAGCAAATCCTCATATATCAAAGGATTACAATGCGAAAAGCAGCTTTATTTATATAAACATTTTTATGATACGCAGGATAAATATACAGAGATGCAATTGGCTATCTTCAGGAAAGGTACTAGTGCCGGAATACTGGCTCAAAGTCTATTCCCTGGTGGTATCGATGCTTCATCAAGTTCTCATTTTCTTTATAAAGAGGGAATTGAAAAAACTAATGCTTTAATACAAAATCAAAATCAAACAATTTACGAAGCATCTTTTTTATTTGATGAGCTTCTTATAATTGCAGATATAGTTGTTAAGCATGGGGATTTAATTAATATCTATGAAGTAAAGAGCACCACTTCGGTAAGTGATGTAATTCTAAATGATGCGGCTATTCAATATCACGTAATAACTAATGCCGGATATAAGATTAATGATTTTTCTATTATCCATATAAATAAAAACTATGTTCGTGATGGAGAATTAGATATTAATTCTCTTTTTGTAATTAAGTCGGTTAAGAATAAAATAAAATCTCTTCAAAAAAATGTTCGCAATAATATTATCAGATTTAATAATGTTTTGAATCAAGACAAAGCACCTCAAATGGATATAGGTCCGCATTGCACTAATCCATATTCATGCGGATTTATCGGAACTTGTTGGAGGGATATACCTGAATATTCGGTATTTAATATCGCAGGTTTATCTCAGGAGAAAAAATTTGATCTATATTATAAAGGGATAACGGAATTAAAAAATATTCCTCGTGAATATTCGCTCTCTCCCTTGCAATGGCTGCAGGTTAATAGTGAAATAAATAACGAAAAAATAATTAAACGAAATGAGATAAAAACATTTCTCTCGGGATTAAGATATCCATCACACTTTCTAGATTTTGAATCATTTCAACCGGCAGTGCCATTATTTAATAAGTCCAAACCCTATCAACAAATTCCATTTCAATTTTCGGTGCATGTTCAAGAAAATGAAGATTCTCCCCTTAAGCATTATGAATTTCTTTGCGAACCGGGCATCGATCCAAGAACTAAATTAGCCGATGCCTTGATACCGTTGATTAATCCTAGCGGGAGTGTGGTGGTTTATAACAAAACTTTTGAAGTAAATATTCTAAATAAGATTGCTGCGGATTTCCCTGAATACTTAGAGGATATCGAAAAAATATTAAACTGCATTATAGATTTAATGGAACCTTTTCAAAAGAGATATTACTATTCTCCCGATCTCAAGGGGTCTTATTCTATTAAGAGTGTATTGCCTTCGTTAGTGCCGGAATTAAGTTATTCCCGTTTAGCAATTAAAGAAGGGGGCGAAGCATCCCTTTTTTATGAGCAATTATGGATAGAAGAGGACTATCGAAAAATAGAATCAGTAAAAGAAAGTCTCCTGCGCTACTGCGAATTAGATACTCTGGCAATGGTGAAAATAGTTGAAAGGCTTAAGGAGTTAATATAAAAAACACGATAAACAATTACATTGAGATAAAGTAAAGTGTTTCCAGTTAACGCAAAGAGCGTCCATATAAGATAAAGTGCATTATTTAGGGGAACTACATTAAGGAAGTAAATAATAATAGCTAATTTGTTATTTAAACACATTTCTAATTGTAATCTAAGAACTCGAACCAATAAGAGAAAATATTATTACGATTTCTATCAGAGAAGAGGAATGTTTTCCAATTCTATTCTTCTTAACTAAAAAGTGTAACAACGCTTTGTTCTAATCCTCCGACCAGAGACCTTTTTTATTCTCTCTTGCGTAACGCAAACTTTCGCGGAATCGTTCTTCATATCTTACGTTCGGAGGATAAGTGAGTGTATTTGCATAGCCTTCTTTTACAAGGAGATCATTGAGCATCTGCCCATCGCTTAAATAGATATAAGCGAGAAGCCGTCCATATTGATCGCGATGAGTTACATCATATTCAAGACGGATACCGTCCCCCGGTTTAATAATCGATTTTAGAAAATTCTTCGCACGGATACCCATTTTTTTAATTTCTTTTACATCAGTATTTGTGCGCTTAGCGTCTTTCTTCGCTTTTTTATTTAGTCTCGATTCGGGTGTATCGATTCCGATTAATCTTACTTTCTCTTTTTGCCCCTCTAATAGAATTTCAATAGTATCGCCATCGATTATGCGCGAAACCAATACCTCGTTTTCTGTCCGCTTGCTGCATGAAGTTGCAAATATTAATAAAAGAATAAAGTAAGAATAGAAAATATGTTTTCTCAAGCCACCTCTCAAAAATTAGTCCTCCCAAATTTACAATTTTTATAGAGAGAAATCCTTTTCATTCAGGTTATAACGTTTAATAAAATATTCTTTTGAAAACTTTATTCCCATCTGAGTGAGCTTTACATCTCTATCTGCCGATTCTTCAATTACATTTTCCTTACGCATAAAACGAATTCTCGGTGATTCGATCTTTCCATAATTCAAATGAATGTAATACTCAAAAAGTTTATTGAAAGCTTTCTCAACTAATTTCTTGTCTGATATCCCGATATATTCCAATAACTCTTTATGAATCTCACTTGATTTATAGTTGCCATATTTTTGCATTTCGGTTGTTAGAGTAACCGAGAGAATCGCTTTAGAGATTTCGCGGTTATGGAAATTAACGAGATTTTCAAAAAGTCCGCCGACTTCATTCTTCGGATTTTCGATAAAATCAACGAGCGTACCTTCTTTCATTACGGAAATATTGCTATCGATCATATCGCTTAATTGATTAAGAAGTATCTCCTTCTCCTCTTCGGTGGCAGCTGAGGGATATTTACCTACCAAAAACGGAACACCATATCGCTCCGTAAGAAGCTGCCATTGCCTTAATACCTCCCGTTTGAAAATCACGCTCCAATAGCATCTGCTTAATAATTTTTCGCCATAAGGATTATCGAAAGTCGGCTTATTCTGAATAAGAATAAATTTATAATCGGGGAGAGTAGTTCCTTTATCAAAAAAGAAAAATCCATTACTGCTTTCTCTTAATCGGAGCTGATTCTTATCATCAAAAAAGAAATATTCCTGCGGACGGTCGAGTATGTCTATCGGCACTATTTTTCCGTTGATCATTTTCCAATATATTTCGCCGACCGAGAATCCATAAAAAATAGAATCGAGGAATCCGGAAATTATTTTAGAAGTCTCCATATTATTCATAATCAATATTATTTCGTTCAGTATCTCTTTATCCCCTGTAAAATCGATCTCATAATCCATCTGCATCACTTGCATTTTCCTCTGCTGCGAAGCGGCAACTACATGCGGGTCATTCATTATATCGCGCAAGATGCTATAATCATAATTGTTCTCGCTAAGAATCTTATCCGGATCGGCGAGTGCGATACCAATACGGCTATAAGGAGAAATCCTATCTCGTGTAATATAGGGGGAAGTCAGATTAAATTTAGTGCTTGTCATTTTATCACCTTTTATTATTATAATTATTTATATCCTCTATGTTTTGAGGAGGAATGTTTTTTAGATACTATGCTCGATATGAAAACTGTATTCTGCGGAATATTTTTAGCATAATTAAGAAACTGTACCATACTATCTAACTGGTCATCGAATTGGCAATTTGGAAATTCTTCGCATTCATAGATAAAATCATTTATCCAATCGGCATCTTTTTTCAATATTATCTTATGCGCTTCTAATAGGGGAGTAACCGCATTGCATCGTGCAATTTTATCTTTATCCACTTTTATTTTTTTTACGGGTATCCGTGTATTCGATTCGAGTTCTTGAATAAGCGAAATGCCGCTTCCCTTATCTTCCACGATCACTTCGGTGGGTTTAAATTTTTCGTAAAGCTCGATGAATTTCTTCTTTAGTTCCGGAAATTCCACTCTCTGCCGCCAAACATCCAAGAGCAGATAATTATTGTCAGTGATTGCCCAAGTAGTACAAACCGAATAATCATTTTCTTCCGCTTTTTTGAATGCCGTATCCCAGCTTTGGATAATCTTCACCGAAGCAGGGAAACTATCGGGTATTTCGCTAAATGACCAATAGGAATTTTTAATTATTCCTTCACCTTTATGATCTATAAATTTTCCATAAATTTCTTGTTTGCGAAGAATAGGGGAAAGGTCTGCTTCTAGCTGTTTTACTTCATCCTTATCTAAAAGCGGATTTTCGTAGCTTGAATAGTTGAATGCCCTCCATTGCTTCCCATCTTTTTCTCCTTTCTGAAATAGATCGTAGAAGAGATGCTTTTCGGCTCTCTTATTAAATTTTCCCTTGGGCGTCCCGCCGATTATCACATCTGCTTTATAATCCATTACCATCGGACGGATAGATTCATTCCATAAATTAGAATCGTTTAGTATTATACCCGCTTCATTGAGGATAATAAGCTCATATCCGAAACCTTCGAGATTTTGTGGCCTGTCGGCACTTCTAAAATCGCAAAGGGAATTAAAGACTTGTAATTCACTTCGGCTTTGAAGGTATTTCCAGTCATCTTTTTTAAGCAGTTTAAGTACCGGCATAAAATAGCGGAAGAAATAACGCTGAATATTTGAGTAAGTGGTATCGACCCATAGGAGATGTTCTGTCCCTTCGATCATCTTTTTAACTGCGTAGATTGCTAATCCTCTTGTCAGACCGAAGCGTCTCCCCTTAGCAATTATTTTGAAACGGGATTTGTTTTTTATGAGAAGATCATACTGCACCTTATGAAGAAGTTTTTCGGCTTCCTTTGCTAATTCGAGTCTCTCCGGTTCAATATTTTGTTTCTTATTTTTCATTACCGTATTTATTAATTATAGGGATGCAAATAAATAAGTAATTGGAAGTAGTTCAATAGATGACGAAAGAATTTTGCGAAGTGAGAATATACCTCTTAAAAGAGTTTCTAAATGTCAAGAGCTAAATTTATATATTGATTTATAAAAAATATATTTTAATTATGAGTATATGGTCTAAATTTAGGAGTAATCATGAAATCTGTAAACTATTTATTTATAATTATTTCCTTTCTATTAATTTAATGTAGTAAGGATGACAATCCCGTAAAGCCAGAAGAAAAACAAGAATACGTAGATTTTATTGGAGCACCCGGCACACTGAGAACTTATCTTGAAAGACAATTTGTTTTTGATATGGTAACCGATAAACCGGTATCGTTAGTACCAATAGAATATCGTTCGCAATTAGAAATAACCGAAGCACAAATTGATAGCGGTTATGTTAAAATTTCTAATTTAACTGAAAATACCAGTGCTCTAAATTCTGAGGAAAAATTAATCTTAAACCTTCCCGCTTCGGAGGAACGGTATTTTTCAACTAGTTCCGGAAGTGAGGATTATTATCCTTTAACACATATTGAATATATTAAGGAGGGAGAACCTTACGGCGGAGCATTTACCTATTACAGTAAAATGTATTTTAAGAGATCCAATAATGGGATTGATTATATCCAATTTTTCAACCAAGATAAAGAATTTGAGGAGACTGTTTATTTTAAAAATAATTTAATCAAGGGTGATAGTTGGACCAGAATCAAGAGAGTAGATAGAACTACGGGCGATATAATCTATCAAGAGGATGTGAATGTCATCGGCATCGAAGAAGTTTAAAGTAAAGGCAGGAATATTTAATGCCTACAAGTTAGCTATAACGCAAAATTTATGGAATTCAGGTTTTGAATATTATGTGCCGAATGTGGGAATGATTCTAAAAGAATATTATATTTTTTTTGATACTGTTAATCCCAGTGATGGTAAAAATACCCGCTTTGTATTAAAGACCCGAAAAGAACTCGTTACCTATAATGTCATCCCATTGAGAAAATTATAAAAATTTTCAATAGTAAAACAAAAGCTGCCCCTAAAGGGCAGCTTTTATTATTTTAGGAATTAAATTATTTGCCTTGGAAAACCACCGCTCCTACTTTATTCCAAAGCATTCCAGCAATGAACGTCTCCTTCCCATTAGTCCAACAATTATAGTCTATTGCCCCATTAATCTGAGACATAAAGATAAACTATAATAGAAAGAGGCTGACTCCAATGTGCAATAATTGTTTATAATTTATCAATTTAGCCACTTTAATATTAATAATCCATCAAAATCTTTCCCCAAAATAGGGTAAAAATTTTTACCCTTATTTTTCGTATAAGTACGATATACTTTATAGAATTATTTAGTAGATTCTTTACAGATAAAAAAACTAGCTCGTCATTTTTATTTGTTTGTTAATTTAATAAATAAGATAAAGAACTATTGATATACTGATTTTATTAAAAATGATGTGGTTAGAATAAATTCAAGAACGATACTAAATCTTTCAAAATAAATAAAGGAATAAGGATCAATCATTAATTGAAATAAGCAGAAAAAAGAACAATTTATTAATTTTTAATTTAGGTATTTATGAAAAAGTTACTTTATAGTTTCGTGTGCTCTTTCTTATTATTGATTATTAATCCTATAAAAACGAATGGATTTACGTGGGAGTTAGCTTTCAAAGTTTATCATGCAGCCTACGGGACTGAAGTTGCAGATAGTTATTTAATACGAGTATTCTAGCTTAATGAAACAACAAGAAATTTCGATGAGATTAGAACTGGTTGGACAAGTACTAGTTTCTCTCAAGATTGACCCTATAAAATGAATGGTACAGCGGATATAAATGGTTATGATCAACTAGACCCTGTTTTTCTCAATTAACCGGAGATGGTGATTTCTTAATTCTTTTTGGAGAAAGATACTTTTCTGCAGAATATACATATATACTCAGTAATTTAGGAGAAAGTGTTTATTTTGGAACAACAATAGGAGCACCAATTGTAATTAACTGGACAGATAATTCAAGTGCAACTAATTATCAGATTTGGAGAAGAAACAAACAAGGTGGTGTTTGGACTACTCCAGTACTGATAGGGACAGTGAATATAGGAGTTGGTACATTTACAGATTATGAATGTACTCTAAATGTATGGAAACAAGGAACAGAAATAGAATATGATGTAAGGGGTTATTATTCCGGGAATAATAGCTATCAAGATCCTGCTTGGTCTGCAGTATATGGAGAAATGTATAAATTAAGTGAAAATACAACTGATAAGTTACCATTAACATACAATATCGAAAACTATCCTAATCCATTTAACCCGGAAACAATTATTAAATATTCAATTCCGCAAACCGGTTTAGTTGAAGTAAGAGTATATGATTCCATTGGTAAGGAGATAACTACCTTAATTAATAAATATCAAGAAGAGGGTAATTACGAGGTATATTTTAATGGAAAAGGACTTACAAGCGGAATTTATATAATTACTTTACGCTCTGGTAAAACCTTTTTATCTAAAAAAATACTTTTATTAAAATAATTATAATCTTGGAGTTACTATGAAAAAGACAATAATTCTTCTATCAATTGTTTTAATGATAGTATTTGTTTCTTGTGAATCAACAGGACCTGAGAAGAACATAAAAACACCTGATGAAATGACATGGACTACCGACACTCTAAAAGCCGATCCAACTGCTATACAGTTAATTCCACGAGATATACTTGCATTTTCCCCTTCTGATGTTTGGTTAGCTTGCCTTAGTGATGCATCAAAAGGACTTTTATGGCATTTTGACGGTAAAACTTGGACAGAAAATAATATCCGTGCGAATGTTGGTGGAATGGCTGTAGAGGCATTAGCAGGAAATTCAAATTTGGATTTATGGGCAGCCGGAAGATACGGAACAATAACATCGTTTTTAGGGCATTACGATGCCACAAAATGGACGCGGTACGCTGAAGAGTGGTATGGTGATTTGTTAGATATAATAAAAGATGATGAAGGTAATTTCTGGGCTTGTGGTAGATCAGGACTTATATTAAAATATAGCAGCAATAAATGGAAAGGCCAATATTTTAAGATAAATCTCAATTCAAGTAAGAACGAAGGTTATTTTTGTAAAAGTATAGTCTATTACAATAAAAAGATTCACATACTTGTAAATTTATATGGACAAGGCTCTGCAGCTCATTATCATATTGAAGGATTATATGATAATTGGGCAATAATTGATTCATTTAGATACCCTGAAAGTAATAATGTTAAGTTTGGTACCAATAAATTCGTAGTCATCGATAATAAATTATATTCTTGTGGAGATTTAGGAGTATTTAAATATGATAATAAATCATGGGAACAAATTATGAATAAGGGATATTTTATAAATGATATATGTGGAATAAATGAAAATTATTTAATTGCCGTAGGCTATCTTAATACAGCATTCTTCTATGATGGTACTATATGGAAGCAATTTTCAAAACCATTTAAAGGTGCAACTATGAGTGACCAAACAAACATTTGCTGGACCAATGGAAAAGAAACGTTCATAGGGGCGATGCTCTGGAATAAAGTAGGAGCGGTTGTTTTCCACGGCAAATAATTCTCTGCTCCTAACCTTAAAAAAGCTGCCTCTAAGAGGCAGCTTTTATTATATAATCTATTTCAAAAAATTACAACTGATTATCATGTGCCTGCGGAATAATCGGTAAGATATTTTTCTTGTGCTTTAGTCAACTTATCTATCTTATATCCCATTGTGCGTAATTTGATTCCTGCAATCTCCTGATCCTGTTCTTCGGTAATATCAATTACTTCCGGATCAAGTTGAATACCTTGTTTATCATATTCTGCAAGACGTAATTGCGACATGAACTGATTAGCGAATGACATATCCATAACTTCTGATGGATGACCTTCTGCTGCGGCAAGATTTACTAATCTGCCCTGTGCAAGAAGATATACTTTTCTTCCATCCTTTAATGTATATTCTTCGTTATTTGTTCTAACGGTTCTTTTTCCTTTAGAAACTTTTTCGAGCTGAGGAATATTTATTTCGCAATCATAATGTCCGGTATTACATATAATAGCACCTTCTTTTAATGATTTGAAATGTCTTTCGATTAATACATCTTTGACTCCGGTGGCTGTAATAAATACATCACCTATTTTAGCAGCTTCATCCATCGTCATTACAGTATGACCATCGAGTGTAGCCTTTAATGCAGCGGTGGCTTTTACTTCGGTTACTATTACATTAGCACCAAGTCCGGCAGCTCTCATAGCAACGCCCTTTCCGCAATGACCGTAACCGGCGACTACGAAATTTTTGCCTGCAAGAAGGATTGATGTGGCTCTCAAGATACCATCTAAAGATGATTGACCGGTACCATAAACATTATCGAAATCCCATTTCGTTTCGGCATCATTAACTGCGATTACAGGATACAAAAGTTTACCGTCTTCAGCCATAGCTCTTAATCTATGAACTCCTGTTGTGGTTTCTTCGGTGCCGCCAATAATATTTTCGGCTAATTTTGGATATTTATTATGAACAGTAAAAATTAGATCAGCACCATCATCAAGTGTAAGATTTGGTTTCATATCCAAAGTGCGATCGATTGACCAATAGAAATCTTTTACCGATTGACCGTGCCATGCATAAATTTCTGTACCGTTTTTAGCAAGTGCAGCAGCTATTTCATCCTGTGTGGAAAGTGGATTGCAACCGCTCCAGCTTATTTGAGCACCGGCTGCGCTAAGTGTTTCAATCAATACTGCAGTCTCTTTTGTAACGTGCAAACATCCGGCAATCTTATATCCTTTTAATGGTTTTGTCTTTGAATATTTTTCTCTCAAATACATCATAACGGGCATTCTTGATTCAGCCCATTCGATTTTTTTCCTACCTTCATCGGCTAATTTAAGGCTCTTTACCTTATATTTTCCAGCTTTCGAATCCATGTTACTCCTTTATTTATATTTTACATATTTCTTAAATACATTTACTAAATCCAATTGTTCCCAAGTGAAATCTTTATCGTTGCGTCCGAAATGTCCATAAGCAGCGGTCTTGGTATATATTGGTCTTCTCAATTTTAATCTCTCAATAATTCCTTTAGGTGTTAAATCAATTTCTTTATGAATTATCTCAGCAATTTCAGCATCGGGAATTTTTCCTGAACCTTTTGTATCCACTAATATTGATACTGGTTGAGCAACGCCAATAGCATAAGCTAATTGAACTAAGCATTCCTTAGCTAATCCGGAAGCTACGATATTCTTAGCAACGTGGCGAGCTGCATAAGTAGCACTGCGGTCCACTTTGGTCGGGTCTTTGCCGGAGAATGCTCCGCCGCCATGAGGTGCCCATCCGCCATAGGTATCTACTATAATTTTTCTTCCGGTTAAACCGGTATCGCCATAAGGTCCGCCGATTTCAAAATTGCCTGTCGGGTTTACGTGATATATGGTATTCTTATCCAGATATTTTGCGGGAATTATTTTCTTAATTACGTTTTCGATTACATCTTTTTTTATTTTCGATTGCTTTACGCCGCCATCATGTTGAGTGGAGATAACAACCGTATCCACTCTTAGTGGTTTGTTGTTGTCATCATACTCGATTGTAACTTGCGACTTTGCATCGGGGCGAAGATAAGGCATTAGCTTTGGATTTTTATTTCTTATATCCGCTAATTTTTTTACTAATTTATGTGCATATACAATCGGCATCGGCATATATTCAGGAGTTTGATTGCATGCATAACCAAACATTATTCCTTGATCTCCCGCACCGCCGGTATCTACGCCCATTGCTATATCGGGCGATTGTGATTTAATTGAATTAAGAACACCGCATGAATCTGCATCAAATCTATATTCGGCTTTTGTATAACCGATTCTTCTTATTGTTTCTCTTACAACATTTTCTACATCGATATAAGCTTTAGTAGTAATTTCACCGCCTACGACTACGAGACCGGTTGTAACGAAAGTCTCGCACGCCACTCTTGCATTCGGATCTTCACTAAATATTGCATCCAAAACTCCATCGGAAATGGCATCGCATACTTTATCCGGATGCCCTTCAGATACGGATTCTGACGTAAATAAATATGACATTATTTTAACCTCTGTTTTTTTAGAAAAATTCTATTTCCGACGAGTCGCCGGCATTTAATCTTTTTAAACTTCCTTTGACTACCGCATCTGTTCCGATTATAGAATTATCAAGTAGTGATTTATCTACATGCGCACCCGGACTTATAATCGAATTTTTTATAACCGAATCGGTTACAACGCAATTAGAAGCAATAGTAGTATATGGTCCTAAAACGCAATTGCTTACTTTTGCTTTTTCAGAAATAAAAACGGGATGAATTATCACAACATTTTCAGGAGTTCTATTTGTACCATTTTTTGTAAGGAGGAATTGATTAGTGGAGAGTAATGTTTCCGGTTTACCACAATCGTACCAACCCTCAACAGGGAAGGTTTTTAATTTTTCTCCTTTATCTATCATTAATTGCAATGCATCTGTTAATTGGAATTCGCCACGAGTCTGAATTTCTTTATCAATGAGTTCCTTCAAACACTCGGTAAGCAAAGCAGCATTTTTAATATAATAAAGACCAACAATTGCCAATTTAGAAACGAGTTCTTTTGGCTTTTCGACCATCTTTACAATATAATCATTTTCTAGAACAGTAACACCGAATCGACTAGGGTCTTCCACTTCCTTAATTCCTATCGCACTTTCGGTTAATGAAAATATTTTATGCAAGTCAACATCAAAAATGGTATCGCCAAGAACTATAAAAACTTCTTCATCATTAAAAGTGGGAGTAGCCATATAAACCGCATGTCCTAAGCCGAGTAGTTCGGCTTGTTCAACGTATTCGGCTTCCAGTTGGGGATAGTGACTGCTAATGTATTCGGAAATTTTATCGCCCATATATCCGATAATGAAAGTAGCCTTGTTTATTTTTTCTTCAAGTAATTTTTCGATGATGTGAGCGATAATTGGTTTGCCGCCTACATTCAATAGAACTTTTGGTAAAGAATAAGTATGCGGTTTTAATCGTGTCCCGAAACCCGCAACAGGAATAATAGCCCTCATATTTTCCTTTCTTTTATTAAATTTATTAATACAACATTTTAAATTAAGTAAAAGGTTTTTTAGTTCAAAAAAATATAAGCTTATGATGAAGAATAATCGTGTAACAGAATTACTCGGAATTAAGTATCCAATTGTGCAAGCAGGAATGGTATGGACTTCAGGATGGCGGCTTGCCTCCGCGGTATCTAATAATGGCGGACTCGGACTAATAGGTTCAGGCTCAATGAAAGCAGACCTATTAAGAGAACATATTCAAAAATGCAGGGCGGCGACCGATAAACCTTTTGGTGTGAATCTTACCTTACTTCGCGGAGATATTGAAGAATTAATAAACGTAACGATTGAAGAGGGAGTGAAGATAGCATTTAGTTCAGCGGGTCATCCGGGTAAATATATTGATAAATTAAAAAATGCCGGAATGAAAGTAGTGCATGTAGTGCCATCGCTTAAGTTCGCACTCAAAGCAGAAAGTGTAGGATGCGATGCAGTGGTGGGCGAAGGCGTGGAAGCGGGCGGACATAATGGAGCGGATCAAATCGCTCTTATGGCATTAATTCCAAAATTAGTTGATGAACTTAAAATTCCGGTATTGGCTGCCGGTGGAATTGCAGATGGAAGAGGAATAGCAGCGGCATTGGCTCTCGGTGCCGAAGGTGTTCAGATAGGTACTCGCTTCGCTGCCACAATTGAATCCTCCTCACACGAAAATTATAAAAGGAGAGTCCTAGAAGCAGGAGATAACGATACAACATTGATTTTAAGTAAGATTGGATTAGTACGGACATTAAAAAATAATTTTACTAAAGTCGTTTCCGATGCCGAAAATAAAGGGGCTGATGAGGAAGCATTAAAAGAATTACTTGGAGCCAAAAGAGAGCGAAGAGGAATTTTTGAAGGGGATGAACAAGAGGGATTAATGGAAGCGGGACAAGGTGCCTCATTGATAAAAGAAATCCTCCCTGTAGAAATACTTATGAAAAATTTAGTCGAAGAATACAATCAGGCATTAAAGAAAATTTGTTAAATTTAGCAGAATAGTTATTATTTATTAGATTGAATCAAATATGATAGCAGGTTTAAATAATAATCCATTAACGACAAAATTATTTGGAGATGATATTAAACTTTTTCCAAATGTTAATAATATATTTGAGCTTGAACTTGCATATTTGGAGTTTTGTAATCTTTCCAAAGACGAGTTATTATCCCGTTCAGCTTATATAGAATCCATAAAAGGCAAAGAAATTAAATTAATTGATAAGAAATTAATTCCGGCTTCTACTATGATTGATTATAGCTGCATTCATGAATTAAAAAATGTAGTATGAGTATTGATGGTTATCTAATAAGCAGCCGGTTTTTTAGTTGTACGGTTTAAATTGATAGCTAAGTATTTTTCTAATTTTTTATACCACTCTATTATGTTCTGTTCATTACGGAAGATATGTCCTTCATTATCTTTAAGGACATATTCCACATTCACTCCTTTCTTTAGGAGCATCTTTACGTAATTATTCATTTCATCGGTATTAACTTTTTCACTCTTTGTTCCGTGTCCTATCATTACCGGTATCTTTACCTTCTCAGGGAAATAATAGGGAGAAATATTTTTAAGCATTGTGGAATCTTTCACCGGGTCTCCAACCATTGAATAGACCATCTCCCTAACGCCGGTATGAGAATAGGATGGTATCGAAGTAATAAGTGAACGAATATTACTTAAGCCCGACATTGCCACGGCACATTTATAAAGATTGCCTTTGAACGTTGCTCCATATAAAGCGGAATAACCTCCGAATGAATAACCCGAAATTGCGATCTTAGAGGAATCAGCGATTCCCTGTTTAATTAGCCAGCGAGTACCATCCTCGATATCATTCTGAATTCTTCCTCCCCATTGCTTAAATCCCGCCATCATAAATTGTTTGCCGTAATCGGTGGAGCCCCTATAATTTACCTGTAAAACAGCATAACCGCGGTTAGCGTAGAATTGTACTTCGCTATCGAAACGGAAATAATCACGTGCCCACGGACCGCCATGGACATAGATTACGGTTGGTAAATTTTCCGGTTCTTTGCTTATCGGAAGAGTAAGATAACCATGAATTTTTAATCCATCGCGAGAGATAAAACTAATCGGTTTCATCGGCGACATATTTTCGGGATTCACGTCTGGATTAAATTTATAAATCTCGGTTGTTTTTTCGTTATTGATATCGTATAGATATAGTCCGCCCGGATTAGTATCGCTATATATTTTTAGAATATATTTTGTGCCTGCATTGTTATAGCTAAGAACAAGTATTTCCATTCCGGCGAAACGTTTTTTTAGATTCCTATATAATTTTTCTGCTTTGCTGTCAAAAAAATGATATTCTAATTTTGCTTTTTTATAGTAAGCAGAAAATAGTTCGTAAGTCGATTCATTTCTCAAGAGATCATAAACATCCATTTCGGAGTCTTGAAATAATATTTCAGTTTCTTTTTTCAATTTAGGGTCGTATTTAACTATGGCACATTTATCTCTTCCGATATTGGATGCGGCATAGATAAATTTATTTTCTTTATCAAAATAAATTGGTTCAAAAGTATCTCGGAAGTCAACCTCAATCATTGGTGAAAACGGTGCATCCGAATTTGGACGGTAATACCAAGTGCGATTAACTGATTCAGCTTCGGTGGCAGCTAGTCTAAGCACTCCATTATTATCTGTTTTCCATTGAGTAAATTTTCCGGGATTGGAAAAGGCGATTTCAGTCTTACCGGAATTTATATCTAAATAAAAAAGATCTGGAACAGTCGCCTGGCGTTTATTCATCGTAATCAAAACTCTATTCTCGTCTTTACTCAATAAATCAATTACCGCAATCTTAACATTATCGAATGGAGTTACATCCTTTAGTGCTTTTGACTTAATGTCTAAACTATAAATTTTCGTAGATTGAGTACTATCATTATTTTGCAGAAAGACAACTTGATGATTATTCGCCCAAAAATAATATTGGATATTTGTGGAATTAGAATCAGTAACTACATAAGATGAATCTTTGCCAGATGGACTTACATAAAGATTATTTTTACCCTTAATTGTTTTAATAAATGAATAAAACGTACCTTCGGGTGAAACCGTGAACCATGATTTATCTGATTTTTTAAATAGTTTTTCGACTGGAATAATAACAACATCCTTTTCGCGGGAGGAGCAGCCGGCGATCAGAAGACCTGCGAAAACAAGAGAAATCAGCACTTTTTTCATTTATTTGGCACTTATATAGTCTAACATTGGTAAATATTAGACGTGCCGCACACACGAAAGTTCTAGTTTTTACTTAACATATTTAGAAATAAACTCCTCGACTTCAGGCAATCCGCCTTGATAGATTAAGTAACCGTTACTTGGTTCCCGTTCAGTTATCTCGCCTGCAATTGGTGTGAGCATGATTTCTTGCACTTTTTTTAGATCCTTAGTCTGACCCAAAGCCCAGCATAATTTCATATATGCAACTTCGGGAAGCATATTAGCTGCGGGCACTACACCAAGCTCCATCATATCTCTTCCGGTATCATAAACATACATTTGAACAAATCCCCAAAGAGTTTGGACGGTCATATAAATAGCAATTCCTTTATCATGCGCTTTTTTGAGAGCCGGATATAACGGCTTATTTACATGTCCCAAACCTGTACCTGCTATTATAATACCTTTATAATCATTATCGATTAGTGACTCAATAATGTCCGGCTTCATATTTGGATAGTAATAAACAATACTAACTTTTTCTTCAAATGCCGTATTTATAGTTACGTTTCTGTCGCGTCTGCGGCGGGAATAATCTTGTCTTAAAGGTGTGATCTCATCTCGGCTCACTTTAGCTATCGGTATATCTCCGATTGTTCTGAATGTAGAGCGATAAGATGAGTGCATCTTTCTTACACGTGTACCACGATGAAGTAATCCATAATAATCCGAAGTTGGTCCGAACATACAGACCATTACTTCGGCAATATCGCTTTCGGCTGCGGTCTTAACGCTATGCATTAAATTCAATGCGGCATCTGAAGAAGGTCGATCCGAAGACCTTTGAGAGCCCACCATTACTATCGGCACAGGTG
>CALDDL010000144.1 GCA_937936675.1 uncultured bacterium | reverse complement strand
AGACCGACATTTCCTTTTACACCTCTTACAATTGCAGATCTGTTATCATTAATAGAGTATTTGAATTCGAGTGGTTTCTTATTACTAAATCTAAGTTGATTTAGAACAACGACAGAATCTTTTTCACGCCGTGCCATATAAATTTCTGATGTCGAGCTGGATGTAGGCCAGCTAGTAATAATCGGAAATAAATGAACGTTAGGATCAAATCGGAAAATAAATACAGCAATTATTTTTTTTGTAATAGAGCTCCGGATTGGAGATATGAAATCAATCTTGAGAGAGTCATTAATTTTATAAATATCCGTACATACTTCTTTTCCGCTTTTTAATGATTCTTTTATTTTTTCTTTAATAATTGGAGAAAGGGAGCTTCTAATATTACTGCTCGTAAACTCTCTGGCATCAATAGATGATAAAATAACTTCATCATAATCATGTTCTAATTTTTTTGAATTTAGATATATTTTAAATATGGGAGAATCAAATCCAACATTTGTTTTTTGCCATTCTTCTATCTGATTAGTAAAAAAGTTGCTTTTAGAAATTATTGCCGCATCATGTAATTCATCTTGATACCAATCGGATATTTGCTTAATCTTTAGAAGGGTTACTGTTTTTATTTCATTCTGTTTTTCGATCTTTACTTTCTGTTCTTCATTTCGATAAAACAGAAATCCGGCAATAGAAAAAACAATACTCATAAACACAATCCAAAAAACAAGCTGTGATTTATTTAGCCGGGAATGAGTATTATTTTCCATTAGAAAGAATTTACTATAATTAATTAAAGGTATTCTTTCAAAATCGGAAAATGTAATTCAAAAGTAAAGAGAAAAGAATAAAATCGGATATAGAGCCACCAGGGAGAGTCGGACTCCCGACCTACGCATTACGAATGCGTTGCTCTACCAACTGAGCTATGGTGGCTTAAAAAAAACTAAAGACTATCTAATTTTCTTTTTATGACGATTCTTACGAAGTCTTTTTTTTCTTTTGTGCGTAGCCATTTTATGGCGTTTTCTTTTTCTACCGCAAGGCATATTTCATCCCTCCTTAATGTGATTCTAATAATTCTTTTGCATTCTTGGCAACTTCTGCATTCGGGTTAATTTCAATTGTTTTCTTCCACCATTCTTTAGCTTCTTCAAATTTGCCCGAAGACATCTTTACAATGCCAAGATTATAATGCGCTATCTGATGCTTAGGTGAAATTTTCAACGCATCCATGAAATTGCTTACTGCAAGATCATAATATTTTTTTGTTTCTTCCATATTTTGAGCTGTTTCTGCGTCACGACCTAATTCAAAATAACATACACCCATATCTACAACCATATCGGCATTCTTAGGATCGATTTCTAAATATTGTTTATACTTTTCTATTGCTTTTTCTTTAAATCCAGAATCGTTTAATAAATGTGCCAGTTCGGCAATTGCGCCTTTATCTTTAGGATTATTTTTTACAATACCTTCCAATAAATTTATTCTCTCGATACTTTTAAGATCTACTCCCATTCCTTGATGAGGATCAGCGGAATTCTGAGTATTATTTACGACCGGCGAAGGTGTTGAATCAAAAATCCCTGCACTATAGAGAACAATAACTCCAATAACTAATAGAGCTCCCGCGGAATATAAGATTGCTGTAACCGGTAGTTTTTTCCCCGGTGAAGATAAATTCTGATTTCCGCTTTGATTTGTTAGGTTTTTTTTCAATGGAGCTCCACACTTAAAGCAGAAATTATCTGCAGGTATATTCTCCGCACCACATTTAGAACAATATATATTATTTGGCTTCATTATCACTCTTCAGTTTTATTAGTAACTTTCATTCCGCTATCTACGGCTATTTTAAAATCTTTAGAAAACTTAAATACAGGAACAAAATGTTCTTCAACATAGACTTGTTCACCGGTACGCGGATTGCGCGCATATCTTCCGTTTTTCTTTTTCACTTTATAGCTTCCGAAACCACGAATCTCGATTCCTTTGCCTTCCATAAGTGCTTGGATAACTGTATTAAGAAAACCTTCGACTATTGCTTCGGTCTCTAATTTCGTTAAACCTGTCCCGTCGGCTACCTTTTCTACAATATCTGCTTTAGTCATCAAATCACCATGATTAGTTAAGTCATTATAAAAGAAATATTTACAAAGATTTTAAAGATACATAAAATCAAAAAAAAATCAAATATTCTATTTGATTTTCAAATTAATACAAGATTTATCTTTTGTATCATAATGAGACTCCTGTTTAACATAAAACATAATGTTTTATAAGAAATTGAGAACAATTTAAATGGTATGGTTATTGTGATTATGGAAGTAATCGAAAAAGGAGAATAATATGTCATTGTTACCGATTGTTTATACGAGCTTAATGGTTGTCGGAGGACTTCTATTTTTTGCAGTAATAATATCTTATTTTTCGTTTAAGATTAAAGGGACGCCGCACCAGCACGAAAGACAGTCCCCACTACCAAGATATTATAATCAGTCCGTCTCTACTCCGTCATACAATATTAAAAGCTCTGCACCGCAATTTGCTTATCAAGCTCCAAAATCAATTAGAACCGAAAGCAGAGAATATGAAGATTTTTATCAAAGAAGTCCAATAGCAAGAAGATCTGATCTTTCTATTAGCAAAGTTGAAATGTATGATAAGAAGAGAATGTATCGCTCAAATATTCAGGTACTAAATAAATCGAATGTAAACCCTAAATTTTATTCAAGCGACTATTCTGAAGATAAACTGCTTTCATTTTATTCGGAATAAATATTTAGAAAATGATAAAACTCATATTTAGATTTCTGAATATGATTTAGTATCTTTGTTTCATGGAACTAGTACCTTTAGTATATACAGCACTTACGGTTGTTACTGTCTTAGGGGCAATAACGATTATTATTTCTTACATCTCGTTTAAGGTGAGAACGAAAGGTCAGCCAAAGGCGAAAGAACATACAGAAATAATAGAAGCGGAACGAAGAAAAGCTATGCCAGCCCGAATTACTAAAATGATCAGGAAACAGCAGAAAGCAATTCAAGAACCAAGACCACAGAAAAACAGACAGAATTCCCGCCGTGAGGAACCTAATTCAAGAAAAGATGACTCTCGTAATCGTAGAGATAATCAGCGTCCCGAAAGAGAAGTTCCCAATAATAGACGAATTGATCCTCGTGACCGAAATGAAGATTTAGTAAACCAAAGACCGAATTCATCCAACCGAAGAGAAGATTACAGCAGAAGAAGAGATGATAATTCTTATCATAGAGATGATAGAGAACGTTTTGACAAAGAAAATAATTATCGTAAGGATGAGAGAAGAGATAGGATTGATGAAAGAAATTTACCTCAATCACCTCCTACTTCTAGGAAAGAATTTTACGAGGAAAGACCAAATGAATCAAGAATTAGGATTATAAAGCAACTAAAACCTGAAGATGAAACTACTCAAGATAGAGATTCTGAATCTCTAAACTCACCTACTACAAAAAACAAAAAAGAGATATCCTCTTCTAAGGAAAGTAAAAAATATCAGTCGCTCGGTGATGACGTTATCAAAAAGTATGATGGTGAAGATGACGATGAATTTTTTACCTTAGACACAGACGATAAAAAATAGAATCTTTATTCAAAGCCTTTCATCTAATTATAGTAAAATAATTTTATTAATAAGTTAGAAAGAACCACAAAATGACGACAAAAGAATTTACAATCGAAGGAATGTCCTGTATGCACTGTGTAAAGGCAGTGGAAATTGAATTGGCAAAGCTTGATTTAGTTAATTCGAAAGTATCTATTGGTAAAGCAGAGGTTACTTTTGATGAATCCAAAACTTCCGAAGAATCAATTAAAAATGCAATTGAAGAAGCAGGATATAAAGTAGTATAATAGAAAGCCTAGAAAAATGGAAAAAATAATTCTCCCTGTTAAAGGGATGACATGCGCAAGCTGCGTTACAAGAGTCGAGAAAATCACGCGAAAAATTGAAGGGATAAAAAACGTTTCAGTTAATCTTGCGAATGAGACTTTGAGTTTTGATTCTGAAACTCCTACCGATATTCTTAAACCACTCTCAGACTCGCTTTCGCAATATGGTTATGATATAGATTTATCCGTTTTAAATAAAAAAGACTCGGATTCACAAGTCTATGAGAATAGCAATGACGAATATTATAAAGAAATTAAAAACGATTTTATTATTGCTTTAATTTTTACTATTCCCATTTTTATCATCAGCATGCTTCTAGATTATAAATGGTTTCAGGATATTTGGATTTTAAGTGTTTATGACACTCAGAAGATATTATTGATACTTACGACCCCTGTAATGTTTATACCGGGCAAAAGATTTTTTAAGTCTTTCGCTAAAAATTTAATCCATTTTTCTGCTGATATGAATTCACTTGTTGCAATCGGTACAGGCGCTGCATATATATACAGTTTAATATCTGTACTTTTTCCTTCCATTATTTCTCATCATCAAAACGAAATACTTCATGTATATTTTGAAACCGCTGCGGTTATCATCACTCTTATTCTTATGGGTAAACTATTAGAACATAGGGCTAAGCGGAAAACAAACAGTGCCATTGCTAAACTCTTAGAATTGCGTCCAGAAACAGCTTTAATTATTGAGGATGATATAGAAAAAGAAATTCCAATTAGTGAATTAAGGAAAGACCATATTGTTATTGTAAAACCGGGTACTAAGGTGCCATCGGACGGGATTATCACATCAGGCATTTCTACCATTGATGAATCAATGATTACAGGCGAAAGTATTCCGGTAGAAAAAGGAATTAATACTAAAGTCTTTGCAGGTACAATAAATAAATTTGGAGCGTTCAATTATCGTGTTACCGAGACAGGGGATAATTCTTTACTTGGACAAATAATTAAACTTGTTGAAAGCGCACAGGCATCAAAAGCCCCTATTCAAAAATTAGCCGATAAAATTTCGGGCGTCTTTGTCCCCGTGGTAATCCTTATTGCATTAATTACATTTTTAGTTTGGTTTTTTATAAGCGGAGAAAATTCATTTATACTAGCATTAACAAATTCAGTGGCAGTATTAATAATAGCATGCCCGTGCGCCTTAGGTTTAGCTACACCCACTGCTATTATTGTAGGAACTGGGCTAGGTGCTTCTAAAGGGATACTAATAAAAAATAGCGAAACTTTGGAATGGGCTCACAAAATTGATACAATGCTTTTTGATAAAACCGGAACGCTTACTAAAGGGAAACCGTTTGTAGTTGATTTTAAAAACTTAATGAATAATGAAGAAGTTTTGCAGGTAGCAGCTTCTTTAGAATCGAAATCGGAACATCCTTTGGCAAAGGCGTTAGTAGAATATTCTAAGGAACAAAATGTAATTCTGACCGAGCCCGAGCAATTTGAATCCTTCCCCGGTTTCGGAATTAAAGGTACTGTAAATAAAAAAAATATAATTATCGGGAATATTAAATTTATTAAAAATCATTTGCCCGAATTGAAAATAGAATTTGAAGAAAATTCAGGAACATCGATTCTTACAGTAATAGATAATAAATTAGCTGCGGTTTTTCAGATTGATGACGAAATCAAAGAAGATGCTAAGGAAACCATTGGGGCTCTTCATAAATTAGGTATAAAAACAATTATGCTCACCGGAGACAATAATTCTTCGGCTAAAAGAATTGCCGAAAAATTAGGAATTGATGACTATCGTGCAGAGTTGCTACCGAATCAAAAATCGGATATAATTTCAGAGTTTCAGGATAAAGGTAACTTAGTCGGTTTCACGGGTGATGGAGTAAACGATGCTCCGGCACTTGCTAAAGCAAATTTAGGGATTTCATTAGCTTCCGGAACCGATATAGCTATTGAATCTTCCGATATTGCTATAATAAATGATAATCTTATTAATGTTGTTAATGCAATAAAAATATCGAATAAAACGATAAGAATAATTAGGCAGAATTTATTTTGGGCATTTGTTTATAATGTAATAGGAATTCCTTTGGCGGCTTTTGGATTTTTAAATCCAATGATTGGAGCATTAGCTATGTCGCTAAGCTCCGTTTCAGTGGTATCAAATTCTCTTAGATTAAGATTTACTAAATTATAATTTATTTTTTGGGAAGCCGTTCTAAATAAGAACTATTACTAAGAATGGTAAATTTTGCTTTGGCACTTAATTCTTCTACTTTACTGCAATTCATATAGCTCATTGCACTTTTCAATCCATCTGAGATTCCATTAACAATATTTTTTACGGGTCCTTTATAAGGTACCATTGTTTCTTCTCCCTCTATAAATTCACCTTTCATCTTAACTCCGAAAGAAGCACTTCCTCTATATTTTTTCCATAATTGATCGTTATATTTAATCACCTCGCCCGGTGTCTCTTTAGTACCTGCGAGCATTCTTCCGAGCATAACGATATCTGCTCCTAGGGATAAAGCCTTTATTACATCGCCGGGACTTTTAACTCCACCATCAGCTATAATCGATATCTTCATTTTTCCATCTTCTCTTGCAAAATAAGTGTCTAGAAGCGATGATACTTGTCCTATACCAATGCCTGTTTGAATTGAAGTAGTGCAAACACTGCCACCTCCTATTCCCACTCTAACTGCATCAGCACCCGAATCTACCAACTGCCTTAATGTGATTCCGTTTGCGATATTACCTACAATCACTCTTAAATTATATCTCTTCTTTATATCCTCACATTTCTCTAAGACATATTTATTATTTGCATTTGCAGTATCAATACATACAATAAAATTTCTTTCGGCAATTTTTTCAATTAATTTATCATCTGCTGTTAAACTTATTGAAACTGCTTTAACATTCGAATAATTTTCTCCTCCAAAAAGAGATGAAAGAGAAGAATCGAATCTATTAACAATTCCGATAGCACCAAGATTGGTAAGTTCCGAAACCATTGCCAAGCCGGAAACAGTATCCATTGGGCTTGAGATAATTGGAGTAGTTAAAACCTCCCCCAAAAATTCTGTTTTTATGTTTATATCGGCACGACTTCTTACTTCCGAAATTTCTTCCGGTACTAAGGTGATATCATCATAAGTTAAAGATTGATGATAGTTGTTTAATTCTTCTTTTGTGTATATTTTCATAAGTTCCTCAATAAATGCGGATGTAAAATAGATTTCTTTATGATTGATATCAATTAGATTTTTAAATTAGATAGATTTTTATATCTTTGCTAAACTCTATTAATTAAACGGAAGGTATATGACATCAACAAATGGAACTACTTGGAAATTCCCAAAAGAATTTTGGTTTGCGAATTTCATGGAGCTCTGCGAGCGTGCAGCTTATTATGGATTTTTTATTGTGTTAACTCTTTACTTGACAGATATAGTAGGATTCAGCGATAAAGAAACCGGTATTGTTGCCGGAGTTTTCTTTGCTTTACTTTATTTCCTACCTCCGTTTGTAGGTGCCATCTCAGATAAAATTGGATTTAGGAATGGATTGATTTTAGCATTTACCTTACTTACGGTAGGATATTTTCTGCTTGGAGTTTGGCATTCTAAAGCATTAGTTATCTTTTTCCTAATTATCGTTCTCATCGGCGGTTCTTTTATTAAGCCATTAATCACAGCAACTGTAGCCAAAACAACAAATGAAATTAATCGAGCTCGCGGATACTCATTATTCTATTGGATTGTTAATATTGGTTCTTTTAGCGGAAAGACTTTCGTACCTTATATCCGTCAAGGAATTGGATTAGAATATGTTAATTTTTTCTCCTCGGCTATGTCATTTGTTGCGCTCCTCTTCGCTATTTTCATGTTCAAAAATTTTGATAAAAAACGAGAATCAAAATCAATTGAAGAAGTTTTCGCTGCATTAAAAAGAATATTTACTACACCTCGATTAATAATATTAATATTAATTGTAACCGGTTTTTGGATTATACAACATCAACTATATGCAACAATGCCAAAGTATGTGATAAGATTACTTGGTCCTGAAGCCAAACCCGAATGGCTTGCAAATGTTAATCCATTAGTAGTTGTGATGTTTGTGGTACTTATTACTCAACTAATGAGGAAATTCAAAGCCGTAACTTCGATGCTCATTGGTATGATTTTAATGCCATTTTCTGCATTTGCCATGTCTTTGAGTCAAACCGGACAGATTTCATCCGATGAACTTGTTTCTGTATTTGGACTTTTTAACATGTATTCGCTAACCTTAATGATGATAATCGGAATTGGAATTCAGGGATTAGCGGAGTGTTTCATATCTCCCCGGTTCCTAGAATATTTCTCGTTGCAAGCTCCTAAAGGTGAAGAAGGATTATATCTCGGCTTTAGTCATCTCCATTCATTCTTTTCGGCATTAGCAGGATTTATTATGTCCGGTTATTTGCTCGATGCTTATTGCCCCGATCCAAGTACTCTGCCGAAAGGATTGACAGAAGTTCAACGAGCTGCTTATTATGCCGATGCTCACGTAATTTGGTATTATTTTATTGCAATTGGCTTTGTTGCTGCTATTGCTTTATTTATATACAAAATTGTTGTCGATAAGATTGATGCAAAAAAAGAAGTTCAAAACGCTTAATTATTTCAAAGGTTACTGCGGAAAGATTTCCGCAGTAACTTAATTTTTATTTATCCATGATACATCTATCAAGCGCATAAAAATGACATTTTGAACAATGTCCTTTCTCTTGGTTTATCTCCATTGATTTGATTTTCTTTATAACATCATTAAGATAATTATTAAACTGATTTAGTTCATCGTTCCCAATTTCTTTAAAATATTCTAATTCCGGATTCTCAATAAATATAATTCGTAAAATAAACTTCTTATAGACATTGTATTTTTTACTTAAAAGAAATGCATAAAAATATAGCTGCACTAAATAATTTTGAAATTTTTCTTCGGCTAGTTTCGGATAATTTATTTTATCTGTTTTATAGTCAATTACGTAGATTATCTTTTTCTCTTCGTCAAATACTACTTTATCTATCACTCCATATAAATAATCTTCATTGAATTTATAATATAGTTCATATTCGTTTTTGTAAAGAGAGAACGATTTAATTTTTTCGTAAACAGGCGTATTATAATATTTATTAAGCGAATAATTAATTTGTTCGATTAAAGTATCGGTTTTAATATTTGAGTAATCTGGAAATTCATTTTTAATCTCAGATTTAATCATATCATTCAATTCATCAGGATGAACATCTAACTCTAAGATTTTATGAATGATTCTTCCTTTCATATCAGAAGGAATTAAGAACTCTTCATCTTCCTTTTCTTTAAATTCATACTGAAAATCGGTCATCTGAAATAATTCATTAACTCTATTGAATCCCAAATCGTAAATAAGATGATATTTTACGGGGCATTGCGAAAATACTGCAATCTTAGTGGCAGAATAAAATTCATTCTTTGGATATTCGGAACTACTTAAATTATCATTTATATATAAATTCTTTTTTTCAATAATTTCATTTAAATCACCTAGCTTATTTTCATCAATAGTATTTAATATAGGGATGGTAAAAGAGATATTATACGTTTCATTATAAAATTTTTCTTCTGCATTCATAAACATAAATTCTAATTTACTTTCTATCGCTATATCTTTATTCCCCTCAAATTTAAGTACTTCATCAAGCAAGGATAGAAAAGATGTAGAGGATTTTTTCTTTCTTATATCAGCAGTTAAAAATAAATATTTCTCAGCACGAGTAATTGCCACATATAATAATCTTTTAGCTTCGGCAATCTCTTTCTTTTTTTGAATAAATTCGGATAAAAATAATTGAGGAGGCTTTTCAAATCCATCGAAATAGTTCCCTCCCTTTGGTAATTGAGACATAAAGCCAAATATAGAACTAATTTCTATTTTACCTTTTCCCATATCGTTTGTATTAATAAAGCTTGATTCACATTCGACCACAAAAACTGCTTTAAACTCTAGCCCCTTTGAGCTATGGATAGTCATAATATTTACTTTTTCTTTTCCGAGTTCTACTTCACCCTGCCCTTCATCATCAATTCTAGTAATCGCTTCTTTTAAGAACTGCACATAATCATAGATAGTCTTAAATCCTAAAGTAGTATATTCTCGTGATTTCTGAATAAGTTTATTAATATTCGCAAGGTCTTGCTCCGATTGTTTTCTCGAAGCTACGACTGATAAGTAATTAGAATCGATCACAATATCCATCATTAGTTCGTGGATACTTAATTCATTTACTTTAGCAATACTGCTCTTTAATTTATCGAAAGCTGATTTTATTTTTTCATCTTCTTCAGAGTAGTTCTTCAGTTTTTGGAAAAAATTAATGCCTTCGTAGGAAACAATCTTCACTAAATCTAAATCGCTAAAATTAAAGAATGGACTTTTTAATACACCTATTAAAGCAATATCATCTGATTGGTTAAGTAAAAATGCGAAATAATTATAGAGATCATATACCACTTGCTTTTGATAGAAACCGGTACCCTTTACAATTTGATTAGGAATATTATGCTTAATAAGAGCTGATTCTATTGGTTCAAATGCACTTCTTTTTCGAGATAATATAGCAATTTTTGATAGATCAATTTTATCTTTTTCTGAATTTACCAATTCCAAAATCTTTAATGCTACCAATTCATATTGATCAGGATAATTAACTTTATCTTCCCGATCCGTCTTTTCTATTTCATCATCAATTTCATCTTCAGAAACCTCATCTGCTTTTTTAGCAATTAAGAATTGAATTTCTCCTAAGATATCTCTTGGTTTTGTACAAATTAAATTTTCATATCCTACTTCATTAAATTCAGGATTAGGATCCTGAAAAAGCTCTGAAAACAAATTGTTTGTAAATGCTGCGATAGCTGGATATAATCTGAAACTATGAGGAAGAGTGAGATTACTATCGGGCTCATTCTTACTTCTTATTAATTCGTTTGTTTTACGAAAAACAGATAAGTCTGCATTCCTAAACATATAAATACTCTGTTTTTCATCACCTACAACAAATAAATTCCCTCTCTTTAATTCCTCTAATAATGGTACAAATATTTGATATTGAATATCGTTCGTATCTTGATATTCATCTATCATTATAAATTTATATTTCTCTTTAAGTACCGATAGTACCTCTTCATTAGCGAATAATTCTTTTGTAAATATTAATAAATCTTCATAATCAAGAAGAGATTTTTTCCTCTTTTTAGTTTGATAAAGTTCAAATATTTTATTTGCTATTTTAGATACTGTTTTACCAAATATGGCGGAATGTTGAAGAAGCTCAAATGATTCTTTATTAAGTTGTGAATTTCTAATATCCTGAAGTGAATTTCCATATTTATCGTAATGAGCATAATCAATTCCTTTTATTTTGCTTGTATAACCGGAATTTCTAATAGTACCTGACTGAGTTAGAAAGGATTCTAAAATTTCAAAAAGCAGAGAAAGCTCTTCTAAAAAATCTTGATTGTTTCGCTTTGTTAATAGTAAAAATATATTTAGAGCGTATTTATTCTTATTATCTACATTTATAACATGATTATTAATTTCTTCAATAAAATTAAATAGTTCTTCAATATCATATTTAAAAACAGATTTGAATTGACAAATAAATTTTTCTTTATTAATCTGAACAACCGTTTGATAATCATAAATATATAGCCCATTTGAAAGTTGGACCATTGTATCGCGCTTATCAAAGAGTTTTTTAATTTCATCAATTAATTTTTCTTTCGACCCTATAATTCTAATAAGTGATTTCAGGTCTTCTGAATATTCAGTTCCATTAAGATTTTTTGTAATAAATTCATTAACGGTTAATTCGAATAATTCATTCATTTCACTTCCTGTAAGAAGTGAAAAATTCACATCAATTCCGGCTTCTGGGGCAAAGTTTTTTAATACTCTCGAACAAAATGAATGTATCGTAGAAATATTTGCAGAAGGCAATTGTCTTCTTAATTGATCCAATTTTTCAAAATCTTCATTCTGAAGAGCCAATCGATCATTAATCTCTTGAGATATTTTCTTATATAGCTCTTTTGCTGCCTTATCAGTAAAAGTAATAGCAACAATCTCTTCAATCTGTATTTCCTGTTTTAGGAATATTTCTACAAAGCGTTTAGAAAGTACAAACGTTTTACCTGAACCGGCATTTGCTACAAGAGATATATGTTTAGATATATTTAATGCTTCTGCTTGATAAGGAGTGATAGTTGACATAATTAGCTTACCGGCATTTTTATTTTGAAAGTTGTTCCGTTTTCCGAAGTTTCTTTTATCAAAATATCACCTTTCAAATTATTCAAATAGTTTTTTGCCATATATAGTCCGAGTCCCATCCCTGAAGATTTAGTCGAAAAACTTTCATCAAATATTTTTGAAGCAATATTTTCTTCAATTCCCTTTCCATTATCTTTGACAAGTATTTCAACAAAATCGGAATTAATAGATTCTTCAATTTTTATAATTGTCGCTCCTGATTCGATAGAGTTGCGAATTAAATTCACAAAGATTCTAGTTAATTGTTGTTTATCACCTTTAATACTAATTGAAAGATTTTCATCAAATGAAATTGATATTCTGGATTCCAAGAATAAGTCTAAAGCACTACGGATAACAGAATTTAAATTTATTTCTTCAATTTGATAAAGCGGCATTCTAGCGAAATTAGAAAATTCTGATGCAATATTTTTAAGAATTTCTATTTGATTAAGAAGTATTGATGTTACCTTACTAAAGATTGAATCAAATTTAGGTGACTTTTCTTCATAACTTGCTACTAGTTGTTGAACTGAAAGTTTCATTGGGGTAAGCGGATTTTTAATTTCATGAGCTACTTGACGAGCCATCTCTTTCCAAGCAGTTTCTCTTTCTAACTGTGACAATTTAACTTGACTATCTTGCAAATCCTTCACCATTTGATTAAATCCATTTATTAAATCTTTCAATTCATCGTTTCTGTCATAATCCACGTGAACACTAAAATCCCCGGCAGCTAATCCTTTTGTTGCGCTAACTAATTTATTTATTGGTTTTGATAACTGTTTTGCTAAAAATGTGCTTATTATTATAATTAATATTACGGCTAGTGAATAACTACTAAATAAGAATATATCCATTTCAATATCGGAGTATGGTACCGTGATGGTATTAAATAGATCATTTACTTCAAAAATATATTCTTCTCCTTGAAGATTATACCTAACAAAATAAGATTGGTAATTATAATTTTCAATTCTATTTTTAATTAGAATTTCATGCTGCTTATTTTTGATTAACTGATAATATATGTCTGAATTTAAATTAGAAGATATTATTCCGGATAGATAATAATTAGGAGTAGATGAATAGATTAATTTAGAATCCTTATAAATATTATAATTTACTCCCAAGTCAGCTTTTGCTTTTGCATTTACTATTTCAAAATTTGCCGAAGAAATATTATAGTAATTTTCTAAATATTTATAAACCTGATCGGCTCGTTTACCTAGTTTATATATAACTAATTCACGGTTCTTTTCTTCAGTTACACTCCTAAAATATATAGCCATTGTTATCAAAGGAATGATAGAGATAATTAAAAACGATAGAGTCAAATTTATCTTAAATGTAAAAAGTTGACTGATTTTATTACGATTTAGAATCAATGCGGTTAGAATAAATAAAAGAGAAAGCAATGCGGCATGAACTAAAAATACTTTAAAAAAATCGAATAACTGAAGAGATAAATCACGAATCTCCAAACCCGCTGCAATATAATGATTATGATATTTATCCTTTTGAATAAAAAAGATAAATTCCTTTGAGTTAGTTTTTAATTCTACCCATCCTTGATTATATTTATTTAATGGTAGATTAATTAATGAAGAAATATCATTCTCCCCGAAGATATTATCACCGATAAAACTTACCAAAGACGAGTCTTTAATTTCTAATACATGTAAGCGTTTTGAATCCGCAGCCGAAAGTATTCCACTTTGTTTTATTTTTATAAAATCAGGAAAAGGATTATTTATTAGTTCTGAAAGTTGATAATATGCATCTATTTTTACAAACAAATTATTATTATTTGAATGGATTTTAGATATACCTCTTATCATTTGGTTAGATGTAAAAGGAGAGAATATACGATCGATCCTTAATTCTTCATCAATTTGATCATGCGAAATTCTATTAGTATCAGATGATTCATGAATAGTAGAAAATCCACCAATATAATTCCCGCTAGAATCATAAAAATTAATACTGCTGGGAATACTTTCGGAATATAAGAAGCTTCTGCTCCAATAATTAAATGCTATTGGACTGAAATTTTCTATTTCCTCTGCATTTTTATTAGCTAGAAAAGAAGATTTAATATCTTGAATAGTTTTGAAAACAAAAAATTCTGCTATACTTTCATCTTTATCAAAGTATTGCTGCACCGTTACTTTAAGCGATTCTCTTTCGAGAAGCGAATTATAATAACCCAATAAACTAACTGCTATAATAGAGGAAGAAAATCCTATATATAAATAAGCAGTTTTGATTACGTCTTTTTTATTAATAATAAATAACGAAATTAGAAATGATAGAGAAATAAATAACAACCTAATAAATGAAGTTCCTTGCGGTTCTTTTTGCAGTGAATCGTATATAATTCCAACCAATTGAAATAGAACAAAGTATCCCACAAGATAATAATTACTCTTCCACTTTAGCCTAATATAATTTAACGTAGCTGAAACAATTAATACCGAGAAAAAGAATACCGTGAGGCCTAACATTAATAAGTTAAGTAACATTATTAATTGTGGAAGATTAGGTATTAGTGAAAATTCTTTAAAATATCTAATACTAGAATCAAATATTATGCTTTTTACAGATGCACCTAAACCCCTAAGTGATATTAGGACTAAAAGCATAGAAATAATTATTCCGGTTAAGGCAATAATATTATAATTTCTATGTATTCTGTTAATTAATAAATTCGATGAAATTAATCTTGTAATAAAAATTATGAAAGAACGATAAATAAAGTAAGTGAGAAAAATTAATGTAATAAATAATTCTAAAGGAGTACTGGCAAAACCATAACCAAATTTCGATGAAAAATTCACTGGATCTGAAATCGATGAATCGATAAAGATCGAAGGGATTCCTAAAATAAAAAATATTGTTCTTAAGACTAAAAGCATTACAAAGAGATAGAATAATTTCTTTATTTCTGAATTCTCTTCAAAATAAATTTTTCTATTTCCATAAAGCACAAATAGAATTATAATAAAAGTAATGGCAATTCTAATGTTTTCAATTATTGACGAGACCTTTTCTAATTCTACATCCAAAAAAGGCTTTTCAAAACTAAATGAACAAACTGCATTATTATACTTATTATAATAAATGAATGTATGGTTCCGTCCATCAGGTTCTAAATTATTACTATCTGTAAAATTAATTGAAACATTAACGCCCTCCTCATTGCTTAATATTTCACTAAGGTTATTATTTTCATAATAAATGCTTTTGAATTGATATTTTTTTTCAACCGGAATCGAGGCAATAATTTCATAATTAGAATCATTTATTACAATAGAATCTGAGAAAGAAAGATAAACTATACTTTGATCCGAGAAACTAAATAATCCTTTTGGAGAAGAAGGTGATAATGTATCAGAATGAATCTTTTGATTCTCCCATTTAACTAACTTCCCGTTTTCGTCATATAACCCTATTGAAATTAAGGGATTAGTATTTCTTAGATTCAAATCTTTTACTGAGTTTAAAGCACTTTTAAGCTCTGATTCAATCTCTGAAACTTTATATCGGATATGTTCTTCAATATCGTTTGTCTTCTCTTTTAATATTTCATCCCAGTGAGTTTTAATATGATTTTTAATTACTGGTTCTATAAAAAAAGAGACAATTACTAAGGCGATTAAGGTAAAAAGGAAATAACCCTTATTATTTGGAGTATTAAAAATTTTTCTCATCTAATTAATTGTTATTTGAGTTATTACCCAATCTGAATTAATCTGTTTTAATGAGATAAATACTGATGCCGATGTGCGAATGCCTTTTGTAACATACTTAAAAGTACCCGAAGCAAAAGGAGAATTGCCTTCGGTAATTTGATTGTTTATTCTGAATCCAATTGGCTTATTGACCGAGAAGAAGTCCTTAAGGATATAGAATGCTTGATTTTGGCTATAATAACCGGAGACTGAATTTGACAAACTTAAATAAGTTTTATCACCGAAATAATTAGAAAAGGTATCGGTATTTCCATTATTCAATCCATCTTCAATCTTTATGAAGATCTTTTGTACTTCATTAATTTTTCTTTCCTGCGGGAATGCCGCCGAATGAAAAACTACTATTAGTATTAGGATTAATAATTTTTGCATATTTAAGTGAATTTATTTTTTTAAGTTACTAAATAATAATAAAAAAGCATACCATTTGGGTATGCTTTTAGTTAAAAGAAACAAATGTTTTTTATTTATAAGTCTTCTTGATCTTACCATCTTTTGGTCTAAATTTCTCTGTAATTTCACGTTTGAGCTCTCTATTACCTTCAATTGATTGATAAGCCCAATCAAATACCATTCTTTCTTGTGTCATTTGCTTGATTCTAACTTTTGCAAAATGATTATCCACCGTCCAGATGACATAAGTATGACCAATTTTAGCTTCTTCATATTTCACATTATCACCTTCGTATAATGGAGCCCAACCATTAATAGGTGCGTATTTTATATCATAAATATCATAAGTAGAACCCATGTCTTGAATGTCTGAATCTTTCCAAACATTTAAGTAAAAAGTGCCATTATAATTTTCAAAGAATACATCACTTAAATCACTATCATAAGCAACAACTTCTTCATCTGCGAAATAGAATCCGCTTGAATTTGGGAATTTTAGATAATCATATATAACCCTATTAAATCCTTCTGGACGTGGTGTGCTATAAACTTCATCATAACTTAATTCGCTTTCATTTCCGTTATAGTCATAAGCAGCCACTCCATAATAATATGTCTCACCGTTCTTTGCACCATAATCGATAAATGAATTATTTTTTGTACTTCCTAATAATTTGTAAGTTCCATTATAACTATAACTATAATAAACATTATAACCGGCAAGATCACTTTCCCGATTATGATCCCAAAATATATCTACACGATTATCGCCTGTAACTGTCGATACATTTCTTGGTGGTTCAGGAGCGAGATCATCGTAATAATTTCCTAAATCATCGCATCCGATAAGTGCTAATGGCAGTACTGCTAATAATAATATTTTTAATATGGATTTCATTTTAAACCCCCTTATCATTTATTTCTATTATTATTAATCAAATGCTATGCCATTAATAATTGTCATTTTTTGAAACATTAAAGCACTTTTGGGAGGGATAAAATCAACACTGTTCATATTTAAATATGAACAGTGTTTAATTTTTTGGACAGTTAGATATTACTAAATTTTCCATTCCTAAAGATTTTATTACCATTTATTACGGCAACAGACTTTCCGGTTAATAGTCGTTTATCATAAGGTGAGTTTTTAGATTTCGATTTGAATTGAGAATGATCCACAGTCCATACAAAATCGGGATCAATAATTGTCAGATTTGCCACTTCACCCACTTCAAATTTTGGAACAGGAAGATTGAGAATTTTCCTCGGATTAATTGACAATTTCTCTATAAGCTCTTCAAGGGATAAAACTTTTTTATGAACTAATTCTGAAAGTGCAATTCCCAATTGTGTTTCTAATCCAAGAATACCATTAGGTGCATAAATAAATTCCATCTCTTTTTCCTCAATCGAATGAGGAGCATGATCGCTTGCTATACAATCGATAGAACCGTCTTTAAGTCCTTTGAGTATTTCATCTAAATCTGCCTTAGTTCTTAATGGCGGATTCATTTTGTAATTGGTATCATAAGACTTAATTTGATCATCAGTAAACGTAAAATGATGAGGAGCTACTTCCGCTGTTACTTTAATGCCCTTCTTTTTAGCTTCACGAACCAATTGAACCGATTTAGCAGAACTAATATGGGCAATATGGACTCTACTTCCGGTAAATTCAGCCATCATAATATCGCGCATTACAATAAGATCTTCTGCTATTGAAGGAATACCTCGTAAACCCAATAAAGTAGAATTTAATCCCTCATTCATAGCACCATTTGCAAGAGAAGGATCTTCGCAATGCTCAATTACAGGCAGATCAAACATTCGGCAATATTCAAGAACACTTCTTAGAATCGAGGCATTTTTAATAGCAACTCCATCATCAGATACTGCAACTATCCCTGATTCTACAAGCTCATTAATTGGAGCAAGTGCTTCTCCTTTTCTTCCCAGAGTTGCTGCCCCGACCGGATAAACATCCACTAAATGATTTTTTGATTTTTCGATAATAAAGCGGACGGTTTCTGCTGAATCAATATCAGGGCTAGTATTAGGCATACAAGCAATTCCCGTAAATCCACCGGCTGCCGCAGCGTTTGATCCAGTTTCAATTGTCTCTTCATCTTCTCTTCCGGGTTCCCTTAAATGAACATGCATATCGAATAAGCCCGGAGTTGCAATTTTGCCTTCGCAATCAATCACTTCATAATTTTCTATTTGTTTATCTTTTAATTCACCAATTTTTTTTATTATTCCGTCTTCAATTAATAAACTCGATTTAGAATTTAGTTTTTGATCCGGATTTATCAATAAAACATTTTTTAATACAATTTGCATTTTCCACCTTTTTTTAGTGCATTGTACCTAATAAATATAAGACTGCCATTCTAATGGCAACGCCATTTGTTACTTGATCCAAAATTACCTGATAAGGTCCATCGGCAACTTCTGAAGTTATTTCTACACCTCGATTAATTGGTCCCGGATGCAGTATAACAATTTCTTTATTATAATTAGCAATACGCTCTGAAGTAATGCCATAATAATTATGATACTCACGCGTGGAAGGAATAGTAGAACCGGCATTCCTCTCTAATTGAATTCGGAGCACATTTAGTACATCATTCTCTGCAATTGCTGTATTAATATCATGATATACTTTCACACCTAATTTTTCTATTCCCAAAGGCATCATAGTAGCCGGACCGCAAACGGATACTTGAGCACCCATAGTTTTCAATCCAAATATATTACTAAGAGCCACTCTGCTATGAGCCACATCGCCAACGATACAAACTTTCAATCCTTCAATTTTCCCTAAGCGCTCTTTTATTGAATACATATCTAGTAATGCCTGAGTGGGATGTTCATGAAGACCGTCTCCTGCATTAATTATATTTGCATTAGAAATTTTTGTTAAATAAAGAGGAACACCTGCAGATTCATGACGAACTACAATCATATCTAATTTCATTGCTTCTATATTTCTTACCGTATCTTTGAAGGTTTCCCCTTTTTTTGTACTACTTGTAGATGTAGAAAAATTCACTGTATCGGCAGAAAGCCTTTTCTGCGCTAATTCAAATGATATTCTGGTTCGAGTGGAGTTTTCATAAAAAAGATTAACTATTGTCTTGCCTTGAAGTGTCGGAACTTTTTTGATAGGTCGATCTAATACTTCACGAAATGTAATTGCTGTATCTAATATAAGTTCTATATCTTCTCTCGGAACTCCATTCAAACCAAGTAAATGTCTGCTTGATAATGGCATTTATTTCTCTCTATTTAATTGATGGAACATTTACTAAATAAACGGCATCTTCACCGTCTTCTTCTTTTAATTTCACTTTTACTTCTTCGTCTATAGATGTAGGAATATTTTTACCGATAAAATCAGCTTTGATAGGAAGCTCTCTATGACCTCTATCGACTAGGACACACAGGCGAATACTGCTAGGTCTTCCCATATCCATTAAGGCATCTAGCGCGGCTCTTACTGTCCTTCCTGTATATAGTACATCATCAACTAATACGAGATTTTTTTCATTAATATCAAATGTAATATTAGTAACCGAAACCTCGGGCTGCTTTAATCTGGTTCTGAAATCATCCCGATATAAAGTTACATCTAATACTCCGGGGATGATATTCGAGTTATCGATCTCATTGATCTTAGCTGCAATACGGTTGCAAAGATATTCACCTCTTGTCCGCATTCCTATTAATACAAGGTTTTCTGTTCCTTTATTACTTTCAATGATCTCGTGCGAAAGTCTTGCTATAGTTCTCTTAAGACCTTCTTCGTCAATTATAGTTGCTTTTATCTCCATATAAAAAAAATCCCCAGTCGGGCAAATCGCCGCTGAGGTCTATCTCCATTTTTGAGTTGTAATATTTTTCATTTCCTTTTCTATCTCTCCGGATAAATTTAAAGGTTATTTATTATTCAAAGTTAGTTCTTATTCTAAAAAAAGTAAAGAAAAGAATTATAAAAATAGGAAGAATTGAAGAAAAAATTATATTTTAGAGGCGATAAATATTCGGGGTGTAGCGCAGCCCGGTTAGCGTGCTTCGTTCGGGACGAAGAGGTCGGGAGTTCGAATCTCCCCACCCCGACTATATAGCAAAAAAAAAGCCATCTATTCGATGGCTTTTTTTTTAATTCTATTTCTTATTAAGAATATTAATTCGTCTTGAATTCTATTCTTCTATTCATTGCTCTACCTTCGGCAGTATTATTATCAGCCATTGGAGAAGTTTCGCCAAAGCCTTTTATAGAAAGACGATTAGCGGCAATACCACGAGCTAATAAGTAATTCTTAACTGCATTAGCTCTTCTTTCAGATAATTTTTGGTTATATGCTTCAGAACCGATACTATCTGTATGACCTTGAATTTCAACTTTCAAATCAGGGTTATTAAGCATAACGGTTGTAGCATGAAGAAGAATTGGATAAGCTTCCGGACGTAATGTTGCTTTATCAAAATCAAAATTAACTCCAACTAATACCCAGTTATCATTACGTGCAGCTTGTGCAACAGGTTTTTCAACTACAACTTCTTTGACAACTTCTTTAGGTATATGTTTTTTTACCATCTCTTCAATTCTGTCATAATCAACTTTTTCTTGATCTACAGTAATACCTGAATAGAGTTGGCAATATTTTGATTGTGGTCCTTGATCGAAATAATAAAGTAAACCAACATTTAATGCTAGGTAAGTATCTTTACCATTTACTTCATTGACTCCAAGAGCACCATCTAATTCAGAATTTAATGTAAGATTATAATCGGCTTCAGTAACAAATTTCCATTCAGGAGATACTGTCCATTCAACACCAAATCCTGCATTAACTTTACCAACTACAGCATTTTCATCTAAAGTAGTAGTAGCGTAATTATCAAGCATTCTATAAGCTGCGCCACCACCTCCAAATACATAAGGTGAAACCGGTTCGCATGGAATCAAGTAATACATAAGATCAAGATTACCTGAAATAAAATTTGAAACTGTAGTATTTACACCGGTCAAAGGTGAAGTAAATTCTCCCTCTAAATGACCATAAGCTGCTTTAAATCTCAAACCTACATGCTCAGAGAAGTTTCTCTGAAGTGATAAATATGCACCGTAGTTTGAATTCAAAGGTGAAGTATTAGAGCTTAATAAACGTGGATACTTAAATCCAAATCCAAAACTCCATGAATCTGTTGCTAGCTGAGCTTTTACAGGTACTGTGAAAGTAGCAAGCAGTAAAAATAGTAAAAAAGGCATTATTTTTTTCATATATCCTCCTTAATGAGGGAACAATTAGTTATTTAAATTTCTTCGTAACAAAAAAGAATTAAACCGGATAATTTTCATATCCGGTAAAAAATTCATACTTAATTTCCACCTTGGTTATGTCTATCTATCCAACGGTTACCTTCGATAACAAATTTAACAATTGTATAAGGTACTGTTACAGAATATGGACCAACTGTGATGACGCCATTCTTGTTTTGTGTTACTCTAACGAGAGTTGGTTCAACATAAGTCCAAACACCAGCAGGTGTAGTTGTTGGTTTTGAAGGAACTGAATAATTTAATGTATAAACTAAACCTGCATTAAATTTAGTACCTTCTTTTTTACCAACAAATTCAGTAACCCAAGTATTAACAAAATTTACATTTGAAACATTATTTAAAGTATTCTGATAATCTTGACCGGCTAATGTAACCGGAGTTCTTACTTCTGAAACAACAGAAGAAGAGAAATTAACGTTTAATAAAACGCCCCATGGTGTAAAGTGAGTGATAGATCCTTTTGCACTTAAACCATCGGCTTGAACTATTGCAGATCCTTCCTGAACCCATGCACCGGTATTTTTATTAAAATATCTTAATGGAATAACTGTACCGGCAACCTGTCTTACAGCTAAAGGAATAGTAATAGTAACAGGTTTTGTAAATGTAGTTCCATCAGGTCCGAAATCTGCTGAACCAACCGAAAACGTACCTTGAGAAGGAGGTGTTGGAGGTGCAGTTGATAAAGATAATGGTGAAATAGCAATTGTTGTATTTGAAGCTAAAGCACCTGCAGGGATTGACAAATCAAATTGTGGATTACCTAAAGCTTGCTGTGAATTAGCATCAGCATTACCGCCTGCCGATGCTGTAATAGCAGTTGTAGTAGTTTGTAATTTTGCAAGGAATATTGGAGCTACTGAAACCGATCTTCCTGCATAATCAATTGTTACTGCACTTGTTCCATAAGCATAACCGGTAGTAGTAGCTGTAACCAATAGTTGCGTTGGACTTCCGGCAAAACTAGCCACAGGAACGCTGAACATACCTTTTGAATCTGTTGTAGCAGTTACTAAATTTGATCCGTCATTTTTTGTAATAGCTACACCGACATTAGCCATTGGAGTATTATTAGCTAAGTCTTTTACAAAGCCTTCAATGACGAATGGAGTTGGGTCTGGAGCCGGTGGTTCCGGTAGTACTGGTCCTACTCTTGATCCTTCGCAGCTATAAAACACAAATGATGTAAGCAGCAAAACTGCAAAAGATATGAATAATGAACTTTTGAAAGTATGCAATTTCTTCATCTAGCACCTCTTTTTAGTATTTAGTTAATATATTTTTGTAAATAATTTTTTATAAAGCTTGGATTAGTTCTTTCCAATAAGCTGTTAATTGAATTACCCGTTTTATAAGACCGCCCTCTTTGCCCGGGAATCAATCCTCTTACTCTGTACTCCCATCTATAATTCTCTGATGTTTTTATTCTTACGATATTTGGTTTAAGATGCTTAGACGGGAAAAGTGGAATTACGAAATTGAATCCTCCATTATAATTTCCTCCCTCAGAGTAAATTGCAAAAAATCCGATTTCAATTTCACCAAATTGTCTATTAACGTCGAATCTTAAACTCATATCTTTATAAAGAAACTTTCCTCCTGTTATTCCTAATGTTAAATCATATTCCGGAATTCGATATTCGGTATTAATATTACCTGTAAATAAATACGGTTCCGAATAATAAAATCTTCCAAACATCAATTGAGCATAACCGGTATAACCAAAATTAATACCGAAAGAATAGTTACCGTTAGTATAATACTTTTTTCCTTCAAAATCGACCCCATATCGATTATTTGAAAAATATCCCACAGAGCCTAATAAAAAAACTGAATTTGGTAACCGAATAAATTGACTGAGTGAAATAATACCGGGACGAACAGAATCTTCCAAAGATGTAAATTCATTATATAAAGGAACAATTGTTTCATACGATATATTCAAACCGGTAGAAATATTTGTATTAATTTCGGGAAGAAGATTAAACTGTGCCTGAATAGGATTGCTATAATCTCCAAACTCTCCCTTAAAATCCGGTTTTATTACTAAATCAAATTTCAAATTAGATGAATTAATTGGTTCTATTTTTTTTACTTTATCCCAATATTCATCAACATCAAAAATAAAATCAACAAACTCTTTCTTATCAACATCATACTTAAAAACGGAAAGAGGAATATTTCGATTAACAATTATAAAATATATTTCTTTGTAATCGTGTAGTACATCAACTACAAGTTTTGTAGCATTATTTAGTGCATTTGCTTCAAATCTATATAAACGATTTTCATAAGAAATATATAAAGAACTAGCTTCTGTATTAATTCTAATATTTTCGAAACCATGATTAGATAATACCTCGCCAATCTTGATCAAAGAATCTTGTGCGAAAAAATCTCCCACAAAAATAAATGAAAGAACGATCAATAGACGAAAAGTCTTTATTACCATATTATAATTTTTTTTCCTAATAATGCTGTGATAATTAGCACAGTGCCCTCCGGAAAAGGTGAGAAATAACTTAACCAAAATCCTTTGGTAAATAATATATTAATTAAATCATTAACTATCAAAGAAAAACTTCTTTTTTTTGATTAAAAAATTATTACTAACTTTGAACTAAAATTACAAATAATAAAGAGGAATTTATATGGCATCTAATCATTCTTTCGATATCGTTTCAGAAATTGATTTTCAAGAAGTAGATAACGCTATTAATCAAGCTACAAAAGAGATCCACCAAAGATATGATCTTAAAGATTCTTTAACTGAAATTGATGTTAATAAGAAAGACAAATTGTTAACTATCAATACTAAAGATGATTATAGCAGAAAACAATCAATCGATATTATTCAATCAAAATTTATTAAGCGAGGAATTTCGATTAAGGCATTGAAATATGAAGAGCCGGAACCAGCAGCCAATGGAAGAATAAAACAAAAAATACTTTTGCAAAGCGGAATCTCTAAAGATAATGCTAAGCTCATAACAAAACTTATAAAAGATTCTAAACTAAAAGTAAATGCACAGATTCAGGATGAACAAGTGAGAGTGCAGGCAACAAAGATTGATGATCTGCAAGAAGTAATGAAATTAGTAAAAGAAGCTGATTACGATTTTCCGGCTCAATTCACAAATTTCAAATAAAAAAAAAGCCGCTTTATTAAGCGGCTTTTTTTTACAACTTTTTTATACTTTAGAATTAGATTGAATATCTAATTCCTAACTGCATTGCCCATCTTGAAGTTAAGTCATTGATTGTCCAAGGAACGTTTCTTGCTGGTTTAGAAAATGTATAAACCGGAGCATTCTTCTTTCCTTCGTAAGTAACTTTACCTTGCAATGTAACGGTGTTATATGTTGAGAATACACTTTCATCATATCCCCATTCACTATTAAGTAAATTAAGAACGTTAAGAATATCTAATGATACCTGGAATTTACCCATACCCCATAAATCAGGAATATCTTGAGTTAATCTGAAATCAAGAATATTTCTCCATGGATTTGAAGCACCATTACGTTCAGCAATTTTACCTCTATTGCTGCTTAGGTAATCGTTATTTTCAATAAATGAATTTAAGTCATTCCACATAGAAGGAGAAGCAGGTTTATATTGGTTATTAACAATTGTACCTAATAAAATTTCTGAACTATTTCTTGGGATGTAGAATAAATCGTTCTGATCGAAACCATCGCCGTTTAAGTCACCTCTTACGTTAAATGAGAATGGTGAACCACTCTGACCATTATAGTATAATGAGAATGTGGTGGCTGCATTTTCAAAGAATTCATGAACATAAGATAATGACATATAAGTTCTGTGTTCAACTTCATATTGTGATCTAACTAAATCAGGATTATTAGCATCATATTTTACAGGATTGTATCTCATCTGAGAATTTGCTTGTGATGAGTTAACTGAGTTACGATCTTTTGATTGACCATAAACATAACCTGCATTAACAGATAATCCGCGAGCTACGTTTCTTTGTGCTTGGAATACTAAATTATATTGATATCCGCCTGAAGTGTTATATATCTGGAGAACGTCTGTAAAGTTATTATTCTTTCCATCGGTTCCGCCATAAATTGGTCTGCCATCAAGACCAGAACCAATAATAGGCACATTACCAACTGCCGGTTTAATATTTAATTTACGATATAACATATCGTTTATTGTTTTTGAATATTGGAATTCAACTGTACCAATAAATCCTAGAGGTAACTGATTATCAAGACCAACGTTAAATCTTAGGATCTGTGGAAGTTTTAAATCTTTATCCATTACGTTAATTTCAGAAATTAATCTTGCAGCACCTGTACCCGGAGAACCGACACCCGGTTGAACATAAGGATTCATTCCCCAATTTCTGAAATCTAATCCTGAAGATGCGTTTCTAACTTCTGCATATAACATACCTGAGTTACCGTAGTTATTAGAAATCCAAACATAAGGAATACGTCCAGTGAATACGCCAACACCACCGCGTAATTGAGTTGTTCTATCTCCTGATATATCATAATTAAAACCAACTCTTGGAGAGAATAATAAGTTACCGCTTGGAGTATCTGTTGTACTGATTTCAGGGAAATATTTTGCAACTGAATCGTTCTGCATTGGTGATTCAGGGAAGGTAGGAATATCAACTCTTGCACCGATTGTTAATTTCAATTTCGGTGTTATGTTCCATTCATCCTGAAGATAGAAACCTAATTGAGCAACGCTAAATTCTGCAGCTTGATTAGGATCGCTTGTTCTTGAGAAATTTTTCTGGAAGAATGCTGGTTTACCATTTTCAAAATCGGTTAAGCTATTGAACTGCCAGTATCCGAAAAATGAACGAACGAATAGATTTCTGAATGAGAAGAATTCATTGTGAGTACCAACCGTGAATACGTGGTCTCCCATAGAAACCGAGAAGTTATCCGTAAATTCAAATACGTCTTGATCTAATTCATTTGCTGAAGAATATCTATCAGGACCAGCAAACATTGCTAAACCACCATCACGAACTTCGATTTCAGGTGAATTAACGCCATTACCTGCTCTTCTATCTCTTATTCTTGTATATCCAAGAATTAATTCGTTTGACATATTATTAGAGAAAGTACTATTTAACTGCAATACTGTAGAATTAGTGTTGTTTTTGATTCTGTAGTTATAAGAATCAAAAGACATTGAGTTATTAGAAGTACGTTGATTTAAATTATCCTGATAAGAATCAACGAAGTTATGTCTTAATGTTAATTTGTGATTATCAGCTAAGTTATAATCGAATCTTATGAATAATTTTTTTGAGGGTCTTTCTCTGGTATATGATTCATAAGAACCGGCATCATAACCATAGTTGTTCTTTAATAAGCTTGCAAATTTATCAGCTTTAGCTCTATTTGCATTATTGATAGCATCTGTACCTTGAGTTAATGCTGCGTTTGATATTGGATTATCATCAGCAGTCATTTCGGCATTTAAGAAGAAAAATAACTGATCTTTAATGATTGGTCCGCCTGCTCTTACACCGACCTGATACTCTTTGAATTCAGGGTAATCGCTAGCACCTTTATATTTACCGACGAAGCTCTCGTTTCTACCGAAGAAGTAAACAGAACCGTTATATTTGTTACCACCACTTCTTGTGATAGCATTGATACCGCCGCCAGTGAAACCACTTAAACGAACATCATAGGGAGCAACAACTACTTGGAATTCGCTAATAGCGTCCAATGAAATTGGGTTTGCGCCTGTTTGTCCGCCCGGTGTTCCTGTGCTTCCTAAACCGAATAGATCGTTATACTGTGTACCGTCTATCTGAATATTATTAAATCTATTGCTTCTTCCTGCTGCTTGTGAACCTTCACCCGAGAATAATGGTGATAATTTTGCGATACCTGCAAAACTTCTTGATATTGTAGGTATTTCTTGAATTTGTTTTGAAGTTACGTTTTGAGCTGCACCGGTTCTAGCTGCTGAAAATACTGCACCTTTTTCGGCACTAACTGTGATACCCGAAAGTTCTACAGCTTTTTCGCTCAATTGGAAATTCATAGAAAGGGTTTGACTTAAAGCTAAATTGAAACCTTCTTCTACTTGAGATGTAAAACCAACAAATGATACAGTAACTTTGTATGGACCGCCAACTCTAAGACCGAATAAATTGTATCTACCGTCTTCGCGTGAAGTTGTTCCATATTGTGTACCTGAGGGAATATGCACTGCAATTATATTTGCACCCGGCAATGGATTCCCGTTCTGATCATCAATAATACCATTAATTGCAGCAGTGGTGGACCCCTGTCCGAAACTTAACTGTGCGCTTAATAAAATTACTGCAAACAGAAAAAATGAAAGCAATTGTTTCATTTTAATCATACATCACTCCTTTTGTTTTTTATAATACATATCTACTAAGAAAATGTTTTTCTCATGCGGATTAATTGTGTAGCTAAATATTGGAGGAAAATAAATCTTTTTCAACTTGTTTTTTTGTGAAACCGGTTTGTTAACATTTTATTAATATTCCTTTTTCAGACAATTTTACCTAATTGGGGAATTTTTCATATAGAAGATATAAAATTATATCATTCTAAAAAAAGTTTTTTTACCTTTGTACACAATTATTAAATATTAATTATTATGGTACTATGAAAAAATTAATTATATTACTCGTTCTTACCCTCCAGCTTAATATTTTAGCAGGCGGAAAACCTTATTTGATCTTAGTTTCATTCGACGCCTTTAGGTGGGATTATTTGGATAGAGGACTTACACCACACTTAAATAAATTTGCTTCAGAGGGAGTTAATTCACTTTCACTTGAACCTTGCTTCCCTTCAAAAACTTTCCCAAATCATATTTCTATCATCACAGGAATGTATCCTCAAAATCATGGCATAATTCACAACACCATTTATAATCGTTTCACAGATAAGACTTATAAGATGAGTGATAGTAATGAAGTTAGAGACCCCCGATGGTATTTAGGAGAACCATTTTGGGAAACTGCCGAACGTCAAGGGATTACTACAGCAAGTTACTTTTGGCCCGGCTCTGAAATTGAGTTAGCTTATCGCCGACCAACTTACTTTATGCCTTATGACCATAATTGTCCTGAAGATAAAAAAATCACCGGAATAATTAATTGGTTGAAATTACCCGAAAATGAACGTCCTCATTTTATTACGTTATATTTCCACGAAACTGATGACGATGGACATAACTTTGGACCGAACTCCCCAGAAACTAATAAATCGATTGCGAAATTGGATTCTATTGCCGGTTTGTTATTAAATAGCTTGAATGCGCTCTCCATAAAAGATAGTATTAATGTTGTTTTTGTATCGGATCATGGAATGACTGAAATTAGTAAAGAAAGACAAATTAATGTCGGAAATATTTTGGATGGTCTAAATGCTAAGTTATATGATAGTGGTCCGGTAATGATGATTAATCCTTCCGGTTCTTCAGTAGATTCTCTTTATAATCGCTTGAAGAAAAATGAAAAAAATTATAAAGTCTATAAACGAGCTGATGTACCTGAATATTTTCATTTCTCTGAAAATCCTCTCATTGCAGAAATTGTAGTTATTGCAGATATGGGCTGGACTCTTATTCAAAATAATAAGAGAGAATATTATTCTGATTCAAAAGGAAATCATGGCTACGATAACCATCACCTTGATATGAATGGTTTTTTTATCGCTAATGGTCCCGCATTTAAAAGTAATTATAAAACAGGTACAGTCCGTAACATTGATATATACCCGATGCTGTGTAAAATTTTTAATATAATTCCAAGAAGCAACATTGATGGGAAATTAGAAAGAATAGAGCAGATACTAAAATAATATGAAAACATTAGATATAGATAGTCGTTCGCATAAGTTAAGTAATGGACTTGAAATCGTTTTGCATAAAGATTCTTCGGTTCCTATAATAGCTATAAATTTATGGTATAAAGTCGGTGCTGCTAATGATAAACCAGGAAAGACGGGATATGCTCACTTATTCGAACATCTCATGTTTCAAGGGTCGCAACATATTGCCAAGGAAGCACATTTCAGATATATTCAGGAAGCAGGAGGTACTGCTAATGGTTCTACTTCACGCGATAGGACCAACTATTACGAATCCCTACCCTCAAATCAACTTGAATTGGCTTTATGGTTGGAATCTGATAGAATGGGATTTTTATTAGAAGCTCTAAATGAAGATAAACTTGAAAATCAAAAATCGGTCGTAATTAATGAACGTCTTGAGCACTATGATAATCAACCTTATGGATTAGTAAGCGAAAAATTAAATTCACTTTTATATCCAATGGGTCATCCGCATCATTCTCCTGTTATTGGATATTTAGAAGATATAAAAAAATTCTCTCTCGAAGACGCTAATAATTACTTTAAAAATTATTATTCCCCTTCTAATACGATTCTCACTGTCGCCGGAGATATCGATTATGATAAAACTCTTGAACTTATTAAAAAATATTTCGCAGATATTAAAAATGAAAAAACAGCAAGCGAAGATAATTTTAATCTACTTACCCAATTAGAAGAGAATAAATATCTAGAATATTTCGATAAAGTAAACGTGCCTCAAATTTATTTCGGATGGAGAACCAATAAATTATTTCATGAAGATGAAGTTGATCTCCATACATTAGCTTTCATTCTATCAGGAAATAAGAATAGCATTTTGACTAAACAATTAGTTTATGATTCTCAGCTATGCCAAAGAGTTTCGGCACATAATGACTTATCTAAATATGATGGATCATTTTTAATTAGTGCCACTCCTAAGAAAATAGATGATATTGAATTAATCAAAAAAACAATTTTTAATAATATTGAAAATCTGATTTCATCAAATGATAGTCTTGAAAAAGAGATAAGGACTGCGATAAATAATTTTAAATTTGAGTTTGTACATTCTATTGAAAAAATTTCGACTCGTGCAGATTTACTGAGCTCATATAAATATTATGTAAATGAACCAAATTGGTTCTCTCAGGATTATGATAGATTTAATAAAGTAACAACTGAATCTGTAAAAAGAATTGCAAAGAAATATCTAACTAAAAATTTTGTTGAATTAAGAGTACTCCCTAAAAATGATAGATAGAACTATATCCCCAATTATAAATGGTGAAATCGCATTTCAATTTCCAAAATTGAGTATTGCTTCATCATCGAACGGGATTAAAATTATCTCTTCTTATAAGCCAACTGCGCCATTAATAAATTTTCGTTTAACTATTAAGAAAGGTTCTATTTATGATCCACCTGAATTAAATGGAACTGCATTAATGACTACAAGAATGATCGATGAAGGTGCGGGTAAATTTAATTCATTAGAGTTAAATCAGGAAATCTCTTTCCTTGGCACACATCTGGGTATTAATTGCGATAATGAAAATATTTATTTCTCTTTCACTTCACTCTCTGAAAACTTTGAGCAGTCACTTTATTTACTTTCAGAGATTATTAAGAATCCGCATTTTAATTTATCTGATTTTATTAGGGAAAAAGAAACATTAATAAATTCATTAAAATTAGTTCAGGCTTATCCTGATTTTATAGCAGAAGATAGTTTTAAGAAATTAATGTTCGGTAATAATAATTATGGTATCGATATTTTTGGAAATTTAAATACCTTGAATAACATTACCTTAGACCATTTAAAAAAACATTATGCTGATTACTATATACCTAGTGATGCAATAATAGCATCGGTCGGTAATATCGAGAGCGAAGAATTACTTAAATTAATTGAAAAGTATTTAGGTGATTGGAATAATAATTCTAATAGTAACTTTAACCCAATTTTGGAATTATCCCCTTCTTTATCGGGAACTTATTATTTGGACATTCCCGGAAGCGTTCAATCAGAAATTAGAGTTGGAATTTTAACTCCTCAAATCGACTTAAATAATTACCCGGCAATTTTGTTAAATATTATTTTTGGCGGAGATATTTCAAGTAGATTGAATAAAGTGCTTCGAGAAAAAGAAGGTATTACTTATGGTGCTTATTCTCATTTTGAAATTATGAGAAATGTTTCGGCTTTTCTCATTGGCACTTCAGTTGATTTAGAAAATTCTTTTAAGGCGATAAATCTTATAAAATCAGTAATGGACGATGTCCGAATAAATATTTCTGAAGAAGAGCTAAACTACGCGAAATCAAAATTAATCAAAAAACTACCTCTAAAATTCGAGTCTATCATTAGTCTGAATTCTACCATCAATCATTTGGAAATAATGGGATTAGGTTTGGACTATTATAATAATTATTCGTCAAACATAAATTCTGTTTCATTGCGAGATGTTCAAGAATTAGCTTCACGACTATTTATAAAAGAGAATTTTATTTTCTTTTTAACCGGAGATAAGGATAAGTTTTTTGATCTACATCTTGATGAAGAAATATTTGAAATTGACGAATCAGGAAGGGTTATTAATTCTTTGTGAGAATGGGATTATTCTAGTCCCCCTTTTTCTTAAATCTGCTAAATTATTTTGGATATCTTTAAAATTCTCAAATGATATCCAGAAAGTTTTAAGTCTATTACCAATTAGATTTTCAGCATGAAATTTAATTATTGATCTTATTTCACCAATCTCATTTTCATCGAATGAAACAAAATCTTTTTCCTTATATAGAATAATTTTTCTTTTCTTGAATTCATCTCTTACAAAATTAAAAGCAGTCGATTCATATATTTCTGAGCTAGTACTCACCACAAAACCAGATGAACTATTAAATTTCGATAGTATTGCCGCAATTGATTTTTTTAATATCTCTTTACCATAATCGGGACTTAACTTAAATTCTTTATTAATAATTTCATCATTAATTAAAACAATATAATTTTTGCCATACTTTATAATGCTGTCTCTTAATGACAAAAATTCTTTATCCGGATATAAAGTAAATGTAACTGAGTATGGTAGTTCTAATAAATAAGTTAGATCTTCTTTATCAAGTTTATAAGAATCATTAATAATAAACCCTAATTTGTTTCTATCTCTTTCAATATCCCTTGTAGGGATTAATTCGGCTTTAAGTTTTAAGAACTCGCTAGAGAAGACTTTAATTTCAGTATCATTCCGAAACACAGTTTCTTTGCATACCATTGCTGTGATGTCTTTATCATAAACTCGTTTTAAATCTTTAATTAGCATCGGGATAGAAATATCGGGTGAGAGATTAATTCGATAATAATACTTAAGTGAATCTTCTCCTTTAACTTTTGTTTTTTTTTGTTGAACCCATTCGCTAGGAATAGCATAGTCAATTAACACGTTTTGAAGAATTGAATCAACTTCACTAACGGAGAGTTCTCTTTCTTGACTTCCTTTTTGAGGCACGTGTTTCTTATATGTAACTGTTACTATTAATAATCCTAATAAAAGCAAAATAGAAAAAAACAAAAGATAAAGAATAATTCTTCTTTTAATAATTAGATTCATTTGTGTATTAAACTATTCTCCTATGAATTGGGCTTTTCGCTTTTCCAAAAACGCAGTAGTTCCTTCTTGGAAATCTTTTGTAGAAGTTGCGAGCGCAAAATTAGCTGCCTCAAAATTCATTCCTTCTGTTTCACTTAAATTCAAACTGGCATTAATAGAATTAATTGATAATGAAACTGCTATTCTTCCTTTGGATAGTATTTTTTTTGCTAGTTCAATAGTTCTATCCATAAGTTCATTTGAAGGATATATTTTATTTGCCAGTCCAATTCTATATGCTTCATTTGCATCGATAAATTCTCCAGAAAGAATTAATTCCATAGCTCTTCCTAAGCCTATTAGTTTTGGTAATCTTTGAGTTCCGCCATATCCGGGAATAATACCAAGATTTACCTCAGGTTGACCAAATTTTGCATTTTCTGAAACCAATCTTATATGGCAGGCCATAGCAAGTTCACAACCACCACCTAGAGCAAAACCGTTTACTGCTGCTATAACCGGTTTATTAAGTTCGCTAATTTGAGCAAAAACTTTTTGACCGAATTCAGCAAAACTTTTTGCTTTAATCGGTTCTAACTTATTTAATTCTTTTATATCAGCCCCTGCAACAAAAGCCTTTTCTCCCGATCCGGTTATTATTACGGCATAAATATTCTCATTTATCTTTGCATCCGAAAAAACCATAGATAATTCTTTTAATAAATCACCATTCAAAGCATTTAATTTTTCCGGTCGATTTATAGTAATTATTAAAATATTTTCTTTTATTTCTGTTAAAATACAATTAAACATTTCATGTCCTACATTTTAATAAAAATGGGAATATTAGCTTTTAGATTAAATGATATATATTCATTATTTGGGAAATAATTATAGTATGCAATTACATCTAAGAGAAACATAGAGAAACCAACGCCCACATGAGCACCGCCCTTAAATACTTCTTCTACAAAATTGGCTTTATTACGCTCAAGTTTGAATTGATGTAATTTTTCAAATAATCCAAAATTTACTCCTGCATCGACAATTGGCATTAATAAAATTATTTGTTCGAGTAACGGCGGGAAATAATATCTTACTCCTGAATTAACGAATAAGATATTTGTAGATAACGATGAATAATCAGACTTTTTATAAAAATCTTGTTTACCGGGATTATGTTGAAATCCAATTCCTGTATAGAAAAATATTGGCAATATAGCATTATCTGTATAAGAGAAGGTAACATCAAAACCTACTCCAAGATTTTGACTCTTTGCGAATTCATTAATCGGGAAACGTGGTCCAACACCAACTGACATAAAGAGACCTTTAGCATCTCCAAACTTATAAAGTGTCTGAGCGGAAATTGAAATGCTTATAAAAAATATTAATAAGAAAAGATTTTTTTTATTCATAATGATTAATTTATAAATGATACTCCTATACCATTCTTAAATACTAAAATACCTCCATATAATCCGGTATAAACAACTAATACCAAACCTAATAGTGCCAATATTATAATCAGGAGACGAAATTTCTTCTCCGTCTTTTTCTTAATAGTGAAATAAAATTTTAGAACTAACACACCTAAATAATAGAATAAAGTATAAGTTGCAAGATTTTCGTGTAATTCTATTGCTTCGTCAATTCCTATTCCGCCATTAATTGTATTTTCTTTATAAATCTGATGAGCAAGATTCCCCGTAAGAACGCTTAACAATGCAAAAATCAATCCGGCTATTAAAAAGCCAAATGCTAGTTTATCATACTCCGGTTTATACTTCGCCATTATCTCAAAGATAGCATAGACGAAAAAAAGCACTATCGGGAAATGCGTTACTAATGGATGTAGATCGATCATTTTTTATTAAATATCCTTTTCATATAAAACATTTATCCACAGAGAACGCTACCGCCATTAACGTTAAGAATTTCTCCTGTGATATGGCGCGCCAATTCGCTTGCTAAAAATAAAGTCGGTCCGGCTATATCTTCGGCTGTGGCTATTCTACCTACCGGAATACCATCAATTATTTTTTTTACTAATTCTTTATCGGAAAAAACTCCATCGTTCATCTCTGTTATAACCCAGCCGGGAGCTACTGAATTTACAGTAATATTATAAGGAGCTAATTCCACTGCCAAAGATTTTGTAAATGATATCATACCACCTTTAGAAGCTGCATAATGAGAATGAAATGCTTCGCCTCTTTGTCCTGCAGTAGATGATATATTAATTATTCTACCGAATTTATTTGCTTTCATCGAAGGCATAACTGCTTTTACAAATAAAAAATTTGAAGTGAGATTTATTCTTAATAATTTTTCCCAATGCTCTAATGTCATTTTCTCCATATCGCCATCATTCCAAATTCCGGCATTATGAACTAAAACATCAATCTTCCCAAACTCTTTTATTGCTTCGGCAGCACAATTATTGATTTCTGCTTCAGATTCCATATCTACTCTAATAGCTTTTATCTTTACTTTACTTTTCCATTTTTCCACAAGTTTATCTGCTTCAGCTTTTGCGCTTATATAGGTGAATACTATGTCAGAACCTGAAGAGGCAAAAAGATCCACGCATGAAGCCCCAATACCTCTTGATCCACCCGTAATTAAGGTTACCTTGTTTTCTAAATTTATCATATTAATACTCCACTTTATATAAAAATAATCCTTTTGCGGGAATTGATTCCCCGGCTTTTGTTCGATCTTTTTGTGAGATTATATTTGATAATTCTCTACAATCACCACCTAATTTATTAATTTCGAGAAGTGTCCCTGTAATTGCCCTTACCATACCATGCAAAAATCGATTTGCCGAAATAACAAAATAAATAAATTCCCTGTTCTCTTTCCAATAAGCTTTCTTAATTATACAATTATAATTATTTAAATCGGGATTCTTACGAGAAAAAGATGAAAAATCTTTTTCTCCAATTAATTCCTTTGATAATTTGTTAAGTTCTGCTATTGACAATTTTTTGTGGAAGGGGTAGTTATAAGAAAAATTTTTATAGAACGGGCTTTTTATTTTACTAATTATATATAAATATGTTCTTAATTTAGCATCAAATCGAGAGTGAAAATTTTCATCGGTTTCATCCATCTTTACAATAGAAATATCATCAGGTAAAATGCAATTTAATGAATAGCGTAATTTTTCTTGGTCTAATTTATTTTCAATTTTAAAATTAGCAACCTGTCCAAGAGCATGAACACCTGTATCTGTTCTTCCCGAGCCAATTAGATTAATATCAGCTTTTAATATTGTTTTTATAGCTGCGGTAATCTCTGATTGAATAGATGGTGCATTCAATTGAGATTGCCATCCGCAATAATTTGTACCTTCATATTGGATGGTGAGCTTGTAATTATTCATTAAAAAGTTTTAACGAAACTTAAAGATATCCCACTTGGTAGATTAGGATCGGTTACTAATCCCACCGATATATTCCAGCTTAAATTTTCTTCAAGTCCTTTATTATATTTATTTACAAGCCTAACAGCATTAATTGCGCTTACAATTCTATTTAATACCAGAGCTCCAACGGCAAATCGAATGCTATTATAAGCATTTTCACTCAAAGACCACATTTCTCTGTATTTTCTTCTTTCGTTATTATTTTCCCAATTCCAGAAATGTGTCTTAACATCATAAACTTGATCGAACTCCCTGTTTAATTCTTTTCCTCGATTATATTCATAAATGCTTAAGTAAGAACTAATATTAGCATAATAATCTTCATCTTTACCTGCGTTAGAAATACCGCCATTAGATTGTGCAAATGATTTATAATTGTCTTGCTGCCAATTTCCATATATATTAAGTCCGGCTAATGCTCCCCAGAAAACGCCATCAGCCACTGTAAAATAGATGCCTGAATCATAACCATCCGCATATAGCTCACCCATACCCGGTAATAATAAAGAATATGCTATTGCTAATCCTGCATTCTTTTTTTCATTTAATTGAAAGTTGAATGTACCTGATTTCAATTTTGCGTTATCAGATTCGGTATTAATTGCCAAGCTCTGTGCATTGAATTTTGTAGAACATAATAATAGTAATAAAATTATTGATAGGTTTTTCATATTGATTTCCCTTAAAAGAATATTATTGAACGGTACAAATATCCTGATAAACCTCCTTTAATTTTACGTCAACAAAATTATTAATAAATTCCGAATTATTCTTTGCTTCTACTCGAATATAGTTCTCTGTAAATCCTTTTATTACGCCATTATTTTCTGATTCAAAAAGAACCTTAAAATCTTTACCAATCATTTTACTATAAAACGCGTATTTCTTTTTTGCGCTCAATATCCGCAGCATATTATTTCTTCTCTTTCTTTCTCTTATCTCCACCACACCATCAAAATCAATAGCTTTAGTATGAGGTCTTTCTGAATAAGTAAATACATGCAAATAAGAAACCGGAAGCCGATTCAAAAAATTATACGTTTCTAAAAAATCTTCTTCTGTTTCCCCGGGAAACCCGACAATTACATCAACACCGATTCCCAAATTAGCAATTTTATCGGTTAATTTGAAAATTAATTTTTCATAATCTTCGGTCTTATATCTTCTTTGCATCAACCTCAGAATTTTACTGCTTCCGCTTTGTAGAGGAATATGAAAATGATTGCATATTTTATCATTTGTTCGTGTCAGCTCAATAATCTCATCAGTAAGTAAATTAGGTTCAATTGAACTAATTCTTATTCTAAAATCACCTTCAACTTCAACAAGCTTTTTCAACAGTTCATAAAAATTGATATCCAATCCTTTTCCGTAATCTCCAACGTTAACACCGGTAAGAATAATTTCCTTGAATCCACTATCTACTAAAGATCGAAACTGCTCTACTATTTTTTCTGATTCTAAGCTTCTACTTTTCCCTCTTGCCAGAGGAATTGTGCAATAAGTGCATGGGTAATCGCATCCATCTTGAATTTTGAAAAACGCTCGTGTGCGTGAATCCTCTTCAACGCTAAAAGCAGAATTAAATTTATCTAACTCTTCAGACGGAGAGACATAAACGCAGGACAATTCATTTTTCTGAAAATTGTCAATCAAATGAAATATTTCAAATTTCTCATTGCTTCCGAGAACTGCATCGACTCCATCAATTTTAATCAAATCTTCAGGTCTAAGCTGAGCATAGCAACCTGTAATAATCACAAAAGCATCTGGATTATTTTTTAATGCCCGCCTTACAATTTGGCGACAATCTTTCTCCGCATTCTCAGTTACCGTGCATGTATTAATTACATAAACATCTGCATGCTTATCATTTTCGACAATTTCAAATCCTTTATTTAGAAACTGCTTGCTGATTGTGGAGGTTTCCGAATAATT
>CALDDL010000143.1 GCA_937936675.1 uncultured bacterium | reverse complement strand
TTTTAAAATTTTGAAATGCTTCAAATGGATTCCAAGGAACTCCTATTCCATTATATAGCATTATTCCATAATTAAATCTGGCGTAAGGGAGGTTCTGATCAGCAGCCTTTCTTATCCAATATATCGCTTTTACTGTATCGGCAGCAAAACCCCTTCCTAGCAAATATCTTATTCCTAGTTCGTGTTGAGCAAATGGATCCTTTTTATTTGCTTCCTGTACTAATAAATATCCGTTTAATAAAGTATAAGAAGGATATTTAGCTCTTACCACGGGAGGTTTTACAATAAAATTTTCCTTAAATGCTTCGCTCCTTGTAGAATCTTGTGCATTAATAAGAGTAGTTAAAAGTATTAGGATGGTTATGAGTTTACGCATTTGAAGTCAAGTTTATTTATATGTGATACAGGTGAAATATTAAATAAGTTTCTTATACATTGAGAAAATATTTTTGCCGTTGATAGTAATGTAATCAAGTCTATCCATTAATTGGCTAATAATAAAAAGACCCATTCCGCCTTCAGGTAGGTTTTCTATATCATCGGGGTCAAAATCTAAAGAAGGATTATCAAAATTATCTCTTGAAATACCGGAATCAATAATCTTAAGTTCAAGATCAGATTTATCAATTTTAATTATTAGTTCAATTTCTCTTTCTTGATCACCTTTATAGCTATGTTTAATAACATTATTAAGAGATTCCATTAAACAAATATCCACAGCATTTCCAATATGCGAATCCGCACCATTTTCACCGAGAAATTTTTTAGATTCTTCGCAAATATCCGCAACTTTATTATAGTTACTTTTAAAGGTTATAGTTTTTTCCGGCATTTGAATCTTTTGACTGATTAGAAGTCAAAAAATAGTTAAAATTATACTTAATGTATAATTAAGAATAATTTTTTTTAATGATATAAAAATCCCCTTTGATAAAAATCGCAGGGGATAAATTTTTATACCTTTTCGGTGTTTTTGACTTCACAGGTATTCACTCCAAGAAGCGAATAAAGCCCGCACATACCAGTAGCTGCGGTTGCTAAAGGAATGAGCCCGATTAACCCCCACCAGCTTTGAGCATATAATCCCCAGCCAATAATTGCAAGTCCAATTACGACTCTGATTACCTTATCGGTAGCACCAACATTCTTTTTCATATTACCCTCCTCATTTAATTTGAAACAAAATTTCTTATATTTATGTTAAAAAGAGTAAGCATCCAATAAACATTAGATTAACTTAATAAGAAATGGATTCAGATGAAACAAAAAATATATATTTTGATAATTGCGTTTAGCTTTGCAAGCTGTACTAAATCAGCGGATTTATCACAAGGAGGATATATTATGCCACCAGTTAAAGAAGGAAATAAATTAGCGACATTCGGAACAGGATGCTTCTGGTGCACCGAAGCAATCTTTGAACGTTTAAAGGGAGTTCAATCTGTAGTCTCCGGTTATTCGGGAGGAGAAGTCTTTAATCCAACTTATGAACAAGTTTGTAGCGGTAATACCGGACATGCAGAAGTCTGCCAAATTGAATATGACCCAAAGGTAATCTCTTTTGATGAACTATTAGAGGTGTTTTGGAAAACACACGATCCGACTACATTGAATAGACAAGGCAATGACGTGGGGACACAATATCGCTCGGCAATTTTTTATCATGATAATGAACAAAAAGAGATCGCTGAGAGTTATATTGCAAAATTAGATTCTGAAAAAATATTTAGCAATCCAATAGTTACAGAGGTAACGCCTTTCAAAAATTTCTTTCCTGCCGAAAAGTACCATCAGGATTACTATAGGAATAATACTTTTCAGGGATATTGTGCTTTTGTAATTACTCCAAAACTCGAAAAGTTCGAGAAAATTTTTAAGGATAAATTAAAGAAAAATCCTTAAGTAAATTTATATAGAGATATCACTTGCTTGGTGTAAAAACGGTTACTTTATTATATACCGGCTTAATCGACCGAAGATAATCGTAAATTGCACCAAGATCTTCTTCTTTCATTCCAGATTATAGTTTAATATGGCTATATAAATCTTTATTTTTACGGTTAATTTAAAATGGGAACCATTTAGTGTATTGGATTTACATTCTGATAGCTGCTGGATTTGAAATAAGCTGGGCAGTAGGTCTAAAATATAGCAATGGATTTACAAACCTTAAGGCGAGTATATTTACTGTAATTACTATGGTACTAAGCTATATATTTCTTTCCCTTGGTGTTAAAGGGCTACCTATCGGAACGGCTTATGCCGTCTGGACAGGTATTGGTGCTGTTGGAACAGCTTTATACGGTATTTTATTTTTTAATGAATCAAAAGAAATTTTAAGAATATTATTCTTATTATTAATCTTCGTTGGAATAATAGGCTTAAAATTCACATCAAAATAATATGAGAAAATTAACACATTCGGAAATATCAGAGAATAGAAGTAAAATAGAGAATATCAGTTCGGCTGATCGTATGCCTGTCGTAGTGGTAATTAATAGCGTAAGAAGCGCATATAACGTTGGTTCTATTTTTAGGACTTCCGATGGTGCTATGATCGAAAAGCTGTATCTATGCGGATATACCCCGCACCCTCCTCAAAAAGAAGTATTAAAAACAGCATTAGGTTCTCAAGATAGTGTTTCATGGGAATATGAAAATGACCCAAAAATAATTATTAAAAAGTACAAAGAGATTGGATATAAGATTGCGGCTTTAGAATTAACAGAAAAGAGTACAAAATATTACGAAATTGATTCTTACCAATTCCCGATTTGTTTAATAATCGGGAATGAAATTACGGGTGTACAACAAGACTTATTGGACGAATGTGATTTTACTTTAGAGATTCCTCAATATGGTATTAAGCAGTCATTGAATGTAGCGGTGGCTTATGGCATTAGTATTTTTGATTTAAGAAGAATTTATGATTTAAATAATAGCTGTATCTGAGGAGAATCCTAATTTTTTAGCAAGAAAAATCAAAGAGTAGCATTTTTCGTATAAGACTCAATTAGTTTTGCTTCAAAATTTTCTTTATTTATACAAAATCTATTACATCCTAGATAAATAAAAACAGTACCTTAAATGGCCGCTGTAAAAAATTCCGCACCATTATCTTTTATATGAATAAATAAAAGATTCGCTCTAACCAAATTAATCAATGTTCTTGATGCCCTTCTTTGAGAAATATTTGCCGACTCACTTAATTCTTTCACAGTTATTGTCTCTTTTTTTTGCAACATTTCGAAAACAATTTTTTCGTTCTTCCCCACATTATATTTTGTTAATGATTTCTCCTCTGTTTGAGTCTGCATTATTTTGATCATCTCTTTGCTGGCGGGGACGCTTTTATCATTGACTCTTATAAATACTTGCGCTGTATTTAAATCAATTTTGGAATTATAATCTTGAATTCGATGCGGTTTTATATTTGATTCGTTAACGTAGAGTATGAGAATATCTTTCTTCTTATACTCGAGGTTTTCAAGACTGTATTTAACTGGTGGTTCGCAATACTTTTCACAGCATTCGGTTATTAATTCAGTATCCGATTTTTCGCTTTCTAAACCGTAAATTGAACCGTTATCATTAATACCAAATAAAATAAAACCGCCTTTGGTATTAGCAAAGGCGATTATTTCTTTAGCAATTTTTTCATGGGTGGAAAAGCGTTGTTTAAATTCAATAGTAGTGCTTTCACCCTGCTCTATTAAGTTTTCAAACTTTTTATATGTCATCCTCAATTAGCTTTTTGATTGAATCGGCAGGTGGCGCAGGAGGGATACCTTCCAATTCTTTCTTAAATATGGTTGTATCTATTTTAATACCTGACTTATTTAATAATTTCAATGAATCACTTGGCAATAATTCATCTTTTTTTGCTTTTGTGGAATCGACCGGCAGACCGATTTTCCTTTTCACTTCATCGGGAATATCTTTAAATACTTTCCTTTCCGGAATTTTTTTAACTTCTGAAGAATCTTTTAATTCACCTTTCATACTTGCCTTTGAAAGTGAATCAGAAACTGCATTTAATAAACCGATTGAAGCAGCAGAAGTATCCATTTCAATTTTAGCTTTTTTAATCATTGTAGAATCTAATTTACTGTGTTTCTTTTTAGAAATAGAAGAATCGATTTTTCCTAATTTATTTTTAGAAATTGAGGTTGAATCAGTTGTAGGAAATAATGGTTTTGCTAATTTAGCAGCTTCACTTAATTTCTTTTGCTCTTCCTCATTTTTAAGTTTTATCGCTTTTTGTTCAGCTTGATACCCTGTTAGCTTCGCGAAACTCTGCTTAGCAAATGGAGTGACTGCATATTCTTTATTTAGAATTTCATAATATGCAGCGGCTGAATCATATTGAACTAAGTTCTCTTCATAAATTAACCCGGCTGCATAAATTGCCTTGGGAGCAAAAGCGGAAGTTGGATATGTATTATAAATATTTCTATAATCTTTTATTGCCTCTTGGTATTTTTTATCAAACATTTTATTTTCAGCAATCAGATATAATTTTTCTGCAGGATCTGATTTTGTTTCAACTTTTACCAAACCAAGTTTTTTACCTGCTTCGAGATGAAGTGGGCTATTTCCGTAATTTTCTATAATTATATTAAAAAGACTATCTGCCTTTTCTTTATTATTCTCAGTCTCGTATATCGTTCCTATTGCATAAATAGATTGAGGCGTAAATCCTTTTTTAGGATATTCATTTATAACTTTATCATAATATGTATATGCCGAATCTAAATCCTCAATCTCTGAAAAGAATAAATTTCCGAGATTATAATAATTTGAAGCTAGAAGTGAATTTACGGAATCTGCACTAATTTTTGGCATAACAGGTTTGAGCACTTTTCCTTGAATAATTAATGATTCCAAAGAAAGATCATTTTTATCACTCGACGAATATTGCGATAACGCATTAATATTGGGAGTGTTCGGCTGCTGCGCTTGACCAGAAGAGTTAGTATTAGTTGGTGTAGTATATTGAACTGCATTAGGATCGTTAGCAACCGGAGGTTGAGACGGTTGCGTCTGAAATTGATTTTGAAACGAATTATTACCACCGCTTTGACTTCGGAATTGCTGATTAGCTGCATTTAATTGTTTATCAGATTCAATTTTTTCCATAGTAACTTTAAAGTCAATAGAATCGCGTTCAAATTTTAAGGGATCGGCAATATATTCAAGTGCTTTTTTATTTGATTTAATCTCATTTACTAATGTAAAATAACGATCAAATATTAATGCCTTTTTACTTGCCTCCGCCTTTTTCTCTCTAACATCAAGCCCGATTAAATTGGATGAGGCTTTATAATAATATTTACGAGAGCTGTCATAATTGACTTCATTAAATTCATAAATATCACCAAGACGATATTCTGCTAATCCGGAGAATGGACTTTGTCGAAATGTAGTATCGATATTTACAAATTCGTCAATCGCTTTATCAAACTCGCCTCTAATTGCGTAAACATCTCCAATCTCATAAAATATCTGATCTAAGAATAATCTATACTTATTATTCTCACTTAGATCAATCAATAAATCATAACTTTGGTCAACCTTATCTAATTGTTTCTGAAGCTTAGCCAATTCTAAAAGACTTTTAAACTCCACATCAAACGAGGGAGAATATTTTTCATTAACATTATAAAATGCTTCTGAGGCAAGTTGTAATTCATTTGTCTTAAGATATATAGTTCCTAACTTATACGAAACTAATGCATTAATTTCATCATCGTCTATATTACTAATTAAATCAGCGGCATTTTTTGCGGCATTTGCGTAGTCTTCTCGATAGATTAAGAAACCAATTCTTTTGATAGAAGCTTCGATATAAATTTCTTCTTCTTCGCTTTCCTTTGCCTTGATAATTACTTCATCAAGTTGGGCGAGTCCTTCATCAAAATTTCTTAATTGCAGATTAGTACGTGCTAACCAGACTTGATTAATAAGATTATAATCACTTTCCGGAACAGCTGCAAGTTCAGAAAATTTCCTCTGAGCTTTTGAATATTCTCCCTGATAATAAAATGCTTTACCGGTCATAAAAAGTGCATCTGTGAAATAAGATGATTCTTTATCGAACTGAAGAATTTTAGAACATTTCTCAATCACTTTAGTAAGCTGCTGACTCTGCTGTTGAGTGATTTTATTTTCTTTGAATTCAAATGGATCGGTTATCTTCTCATTTAATTCATCTTCTACCAATCCCAGAATTCGAGATGCATTAAAATAGGTATTAAAATATGTAGTAAAATCGCGCCAAAGACCGCATGAGGTTACTACGAAAACCAATGCGATCAATAAAATATTACGTTTCAATTTGTTTTTCCTTATAAAGCTAATGGTCCTGATTCGTCAGTCCTTATTCTAATAGCATCCTCCACGTTATATATAAAAATTTTGCCATCGCCCACCTGACCTGTTTTAGCGGTTTTGAGAATGGCTTCAATTACTTTCTCGCTTAATGAATCATCCACTACAACTTCAATTTTAATTTTAGGGATAAATTCAATTTGATATTCACTGCCACGATAAGTTTCTTTATGCCCTTTCTGCCTGCCATAACCTCTAACTTCAGTAACAGTCATACCTCTAATACCTTCCTCGAGCAATGCATCTTTAACTTCATCTAATTTGAAAGGTCTGATAATAGCTTCAATTTTTTTCATAATCAATCCAAAAATTTTTACGCACCATGGCAATTTTTATATTTTTTACCGCTTCCGCATGGACAAGGATCATTTCTGCCGATTTTATCTTCAACTTTAATCGGTTGAGTTTTACCTCTTTGTTCAGATCCTTCCAAAGGTTTTGCCTGTAAACCTAAGTTATCCGATGAATCTTTTATAGTTCTTAATCTTTGCGCCGGCTCTCTTCTTCTTCCCTGAATGGATTCCTGTGTTTGAGGGAAAAACTTAAAACAAAATGAAACGACATCATTCCTAATTTGGTCTAATAAAGAAAGGAATAAATTGAAAGCTTCTCCTTTGTATTCAAGTAAAGGATCTTTCTGACCGTAAGCTCTAAGCCCGATACCTTCTTTGAGATCGTCCATTTCTCTTAAATGCTCTTTCCATTTTTCATCAATGACACTAAGAACGGCGAACCTCTCTAATTTAGCCATTAATTCACTTGAAAGCATCTCTTCTTTTCGAGAATAAAAATCTTTGGATGCTTCAAAAACTTTTTCTTTTAACCCATCTTTACCAAGCGACTGCCAAACTTCAGGTTCAATCTTAAAATCTACAAGTAAATTTTGAAGCAATTCACTCCTGAGCTCTTCGATATTTCCTTCTTCATAATGTTTATCTACTACCGAATCTAGATATTCATCTAAGTAATCAAGAATTTCATCTTTAAGGCGTTCGCCCTCAAGTGCTTGCCTTCTGCGTGAATAGACAACTTCTCTTTGCTGATTCATAACGTTATCATATTCGAGCAAACGTTTTCTTATTGCAAAATTATTCTCTTCGACTTTTTTCTGTGCTCTTTCGACTGATTTAGTGATAAGAGGATGCTGAATTGCTTCACCTTCTTCCATTCCTAATCGGCTCATTACGTTAGTTACCCGATCACTTCCAAAAAGACGCATTAGATCATCATCTAATGAGATAAAGAATTTAGTTGTACCCGGATCTCCCTGTCTTCCTGAACGACCACGAAGCTGGCGATCGATACGGCGTGATTCATGCCTCTCAGTACCTAGAATATATAAACCGCCCTTATCAACGACTCCTGTACCAAGCTTAATATCGGTACCACGACCAGCCATGTTAGTAGCGATTGTTACTGCTCCCGGCTGCCCTGCAAAAGCTACTACCTCGGCTTCTCTTTGATGCTGTTTAGCATTCAATACGTTATGTTTAACACCTTGACGTGTAAGCATCTTACTTAAAGTTTCAGAAACCTCTACACTAGTCGTACCTACAAGAACAGGTCTTTTCGCTTGCTGCAATTCTTTTATTTTTTCTATAACTGCATTAAATTTTTCTCTCCTTGTTCTATAAATCGCATCATCTTCGTCATCTCTAATAATCGGTCTGTTTGTTGGAATTACAACCACTTCTAATTTATAGATTTCAAAAAACTCCGATTCTTCGGTCTCGGCTGTACCTGTCATTCCCGCTAATTTTCTATACAATCTGAAATAATTCTGTAAGGTAATTGTTGCTAGAGTTTGAGTATCTCTTTCCACTTTTACAGTTTCTTTAGCCTCAATAGCCTGATGGAGACCATCAGAATATCTTCTTCCGGGTAGAACACGACCAGTAAATTCATCTACGATGGCAATTTTACCATCTTCAGTGATAACATATTCCACATCCTTTTCATATAGTGTATAAGCTCTAAGGAGTTGATTTAGTGTATGAATTCGATCAGATCTTTCGGAGTATGTATGATAGAGTCCATCTTTTAATCTTACTTTTTCATCGGGATTAATTGAATTATCATTTTCTATATGACTAATTTCAAGTCCGAGATCGGGTAAAACGAAAAGGTCTTTACCTTCGGTAGTTCCAAGTGCTAGTTCTTCTCTTCCTTTTTCGGTTAAATCGATTTGATGATTTTTTTCTTCGATCGCATAATAAAGCTCTTCATCAATCTCCGGCATTCTTTTCCCGTTCTCTCTAAGAAATTCAAGTTCGGTCTGTTGAACTAATTTTTTGTATTCCGGTTCACTCATAAGTTTTAAGAGCTTTTTATTCTTAGGATAACCTCTTTGAGCCCTTAATAAGTATATGCCGGCTTTTTCTTTATCTTTTGCATTCCCTGATGTAAGAAGTGTCTCGGCTTCACCTACAATTGTAGCAACAAGATTAGCTTGTTTCCTGAAGAGACGTTCAACCTTCGGCTTCATTTCATCAAACTTATGTTCAGATGAACCAACTGGACCCGAAATAATTAATGGTGTTCTGGCTTCATCGATTAATACCGAATCCACCTCATCTACTATTGCATAGTTATAACCACGATGAACACAATTTTCTTTGGAGATTGCCATATTATCACGCAGATAATCAAAACCAAATTCATTATTTGTTCCATAGGTTATATCACAGTTATACATTTCAATACGCTGTTCGCTCGACATTGAATTTAGAATTACACCAATCGTAATACCATGGAACTTAAATATTTCCCCCATCCATTCGCTATCACGTTTAGCCAAATAATCATTGACAGTAACTATATGAATACCCCTACCAGTGAGAGCATTCAAATACATTGGTAAGGTAGCAACGAGAGTTTTACCTTCACCAGTAGCCATTTCCGCAATTTTCCCGCTATGAAGGACAATTCCGCCAATAAGCTGAACGTCATAAGGAATCATATCCCAAACAATTTTATTACCTGCTGCATCCCAAGTTTTTCCAACTAATCTTCGGCATGTATCTTTAACCACCGCAAAAGCTTCCGGTAATAATTCATCTAAAATTTCATCATATTTTTCATTGAGTTCTTTTTCTAACCGTTCAACATCATCATAGATGGTATGTTTATCGCCTTCAAAAGAATCATCTCTTATCATTGACTTAAATTTATCTATCTCACTTCTTAAGTCTTGAGTAGCTTCATTTATACGATTCTTAAATTCTGTTGTCTTAGCTTTTAGTTCGTCGTCAGATAAGTTTTTAAGTTTTTCATATTCTTCATTTATTTCATCCACTATTGGATAAATATCTTTCATCGCCTTCGTATTCTTATCACCAAATATCTTTTTCAAAAATGCGTTAAGCATTAAATTCTCCCGATTTTTTAAGAAAATAAAGTTAATTAAAGAGTCTATGAAATTCAATTGAACTTATCATTAAGCCTCTATAATCCCTTTTTTAACCCATTTATTATAAATTATTACTGACAATTAGTTTCATTTTTATATTATTTTTACTGAAATAAGGAATTATTTTAATTAAACCTGGAAATACCTTGTCAGATAAGAAAATTTTATCATCCGATTTTCAAAATAATTTATTAAATCAGCTCGAGGGTTCTGTTTCTCCAGCTACATTTGAAACTATAATTTCTCAATTAGAACTAACGTTCAATAATTATATTCTTAATCAAAAAAGTGAAGCTAATTTATTACGTATTATTTCTTCTATTTATGATAAAATTTCTTTTTTCAGCGAAGCACTCATTTATTCACATCATTTAGAGATTATCACAGCCTTAGCATCTAATAGTAATTATTTAACTGATATTATAGTTCGTAATCCCGAATATTTATATCAGCTTTTTGACGAAAATTTCTTGACAGTAAAATTAGATTATCAAAAGTGTAAAGACGAATTAGTATCGGGTATTAATAAATTCAAATATCTTGAAACAAAATTAAATTTTATAAGGAATTTCAAACGAAGATATATTTTAAGGATTGGAACTTCAGATATACTTGGAATCACCTCTTTAAAAACTACTATTAGTGAACTATCAATATTAGCCAATGCAATACTAAGCAGTTTATTTGAATTATCAATAAAAGAAATAAAAGAAAAATATAAAATTACTTGTGAACTAAATAATTATGCTCTTTGTTCGTTAGGGAAACTTGGAGGTAACGAATTAAATTATAGTTCGGATGCAGATTTTATTCTTTTTTATGAAAATAAAGAAAACGAAGTTTTACCAAAAGATATTGAAGAGATTCTATCAGAGGCAGTAATTAATTTTATTAGATATTCTTCTGAAGTAACAGAAAAAGGTTTTGTATATAGGGTTGATTTTAGACTTCGTCCCGATGGTAAAAATTCTTCGTTATGCGGATCGATTAATGACTACTTGCGTTATTATGAATCAAGAGGCGAGGATTGGGAGAGACAGATGTTAATAAAAATTAATTTCTGTTCCGGTGATGAACAGCTATATAAAAGATTTACAAATTACATAAATCATTTTGTCTATCCTGCTTCATTTACTCAATCTCCCATTAATCAAATTAGGAAAATGAAAGAAAATATCGAACAAAGGTCATTTGCAAAAGATAACGTAAAACTTTTCTCCGGGGGTATAAGAGATATTGAGTTTTCAGTTCAAGCACTCCAAATGATTAATGGGGGAAACAACAAAGAATTAAGAAACGGAAATACTCTTGAGGCAATCAATTTACTCACAGGATATAAAATTCTATCTTTTTCAGAAGCAGAAATTTACACTACTGCTTATATATTTTATCGGCGAATTGAACATTTTCTTCAGTTGATGAATAATAATCAAACTCATTTAATTCCTAATGAGGGAGATATATTAGAAAAATTATCCGGATATACAGGGTTCAATAATTCAATTGGATTTAATGAAAAACTCAATGAATTCAGAAGTAAAGTAAGAGTAGTTTTTAATTCAATTCTTATCGATAATAAAATATCAGAAAGTTCTTTTGATAAAATTAAGTTTATAGATCGAAAAAGAGCCGATAAAAATTTAATGTATTTGCAAAGCGGCAGCGGATTACTTGAAAATAAGGAGTTTGATAAAAGGACTATTTTTTTATTTTCGGAAATAGAAAAAAATATTTTGAATTATTTAAGAAAATCAAAATCACCTGATATAACATTAGAAAATTTAGTTAGATTAATTAAGTCTCAAAATTACCCTTCTATTTGGTACAATGAATTCAAGGACGTTAATTTTTTATCAGCCCTTCTTAAAAATCTTGAATATAATAAGAGAGGCACAGAATATTTACTTCTTAATAAAAAAGCAGGTGAGTTTTTATTAACTAGAAGAGTTTTTAATCAGATAAATAATGAATCCTTACAAAACATCACACTTGATGAATTATCTTTTATTCTTTCATTCCAATTCACTATAAGATTATTGAACTTCAAAAAAATATCTAAAACCATTGCAGAGCATACAAATTTTGTTCTGGGTCAATTTTTCTCTAATATTTTTGTTGAAGATAAATATTTTGTTGCCGCACTTGGAAGTACGGCTACCGGTAGTATGACTTTTAATTCCGATATTGATTTGATAATTGTTTCTACTAATCCGGGAAATTCTATTGAATTAAATAAAATCATATCAAATAGAATTGAAGAACTCAAGAAAATTGTTTCTCCATTTTCAATAGATTTCAGACTAAGACCTGAGGGAAAGAGCAGCCAATTAATTTGGGATATAGAAAATTATAAAAAGTATCTAAAGTCTAGAGCGCGTATTTGGGAGTTTCAAGCATTATCCAAAATTCGCTTCGTATCAGGAGATATGAAACTATATAATAATTTTGTTGATGAGATTATTTGTGAATTAACTAATCGTAACAAAGACGATATAAAACGTGAAATTTTAGAAATGCAGAAAAAGATTAGCAGCGAATCATTTTCTCATATTACAAAAAGCATCAATCTGAAAAAACAAAATGGGGGTTTTCTTACTTTAGAATTTTACTTAAACTATTTTATAATGACGGAACCAAAACTTTTCAAAAAAGGTATCGGTAAAAATTTTTATTATAAAGTAAAATTATTAAAAAACATTTTAAATACTGATACGGCATCACAATTAAAGAAAACATTTGAAGAATTAAAAAGAATGGAGCTAACACTTCAAGTGTTATTAAACGTTCGAAATTCCGTTTTACCTGAGGATAAAGAAAAATTAAAATCGATAAATGAATTTTATCGAATCAAAGACGATCAAACCATTATTAAGAAAATCTCAGAATTAATGAATGCGTCTTATCGATTAATCCAACTCATCAAATAATGTCTCTCTCTGTTCTTTAGTAACTTCTTTTCCGGTGAGAAAAGATTTTAGAATTACATCAACTTGTTGAATAAGTAATTTTTTATAATACTTAGGCGCATAAATAGAACCATCGACCATATAAAGACGCTTAGAAGATTCATCAAAAAAAGTATAGCTTAAAAAAGGACCGCCCATACTTCCATCGCTCATATTCCAAAGACCCTGAGTCATAATAGCATACTTACCATTAAAATTTACTTCCTTAGAGGTTCTATATTCATTATTGATTTCGACATAAGCCGAATCATTAGAAGTCCTATAATATTTTTGAGTCATACGATTTCTAATAGCATTTATCGAATCTGAATTTAATAATGCAGGTGAAGAATTTTCGATCCAATGGACAAAAATCCATCTTTCCATATCTGTCCCCGGTGAACGGCGCAGCCACACAAAATTATCTTCCGGTTTATTCAATGCTAATTTAAAATCAGTCTGGACATAAATCAGCCAATTATAATCTTTTAATAATTGTGCTTCTACTAATTTATCTTCATAAGTAGGATTATATAAACTTCTTTTTAATCTGGTATCTGATGCTTTTTGGAAATAATAAACTAAGTCTTCATTATTATTAAGTATTGTTTGAGATAATTTTTCAATGGAAGATGCAGTTAAAAACATCACTAATTGATCTTTGGACCATAAATCTTTTTTATTAATAATCGTAGTTGAATCTTCTTGAACAAGTTTAATAACTTCTTTGTTTAATACTGAGTTAATATATTTAGAAGTAAGTGAACCAGAATTTATAGGTGCGGCAATAATTACATTTTTATATTTTTTTACTTTTTCTAATTCAGAGTAGTTTTTTCTGATGAGGTTGAACATACTTTCAGACTGTGGGGTGTATATGATTTTGCCAAAAACAGTTAATAGTGCACCTTCGATCTCGGCATACTCAACTGAATCAGCGATAATATAAATATCGTCTTCATTCCCCATTGCTCGTTTTTTATTATCTCCACAACCTGTGGAAAATATTTGAAAAGCTATTAAAGCGACTACTAATATTTTAGAAATTTTCATAATAGTTAGAATGTTTTTAATATTATACTAAAAGGCGGTTTAATTGTTCCCTTTCAATTGGGAACATTAGCCAGTACCAAAGCCATATCGGGTAAAAGAAAATGATACATTAATAGCATCGCTAGTGAAACACTAATCGGAATAACAAGATTATCATCAGCAAAACGAGAAGAAACATTCTCTGCTATTGCACCTATTGCTACTGCTACTATACCAATTAAATATTCTTCATAATTACCATTAACTTTTGGAGTAAGAAATACTACTATGCAGGAAAAGAAAAAGAATGCTAGAGTACCTTGGAGACTTTTATCCAAGAATTTAGTTTTTCCAAATTTTCTACCGATAAGTGCAGCAGCGATATCACCAACAATTAATACAGCAAAGGCAGTAACAACTAGAACTTTAGGGAAAATGAGAATAACTATAACAGCCGAAAGGAGAACATAAGTTGCACCATTTAGATTTTTTTTGTTGTGGTCTTTTTCATGTTCGCGAAGCATAAATCCGAATAATGCATGAAAATATTGATTCAGTTTAGTATTCTTTTTATAACGAGCTAAATCAATAATTAAAGAAAAAACAGCTAAAGGGATTAAAATCCCTAAAGCTGCTTCTTTAGTTATAAAATAATAGATCACAGGAATCGAAAGAGAACATAGATGAATAGATTTCCTAAGGACTTCGCTTTTATAATCTATATGTCCGCGGTCAATTTGGTTCATTCTTCGTATCAGTATCGTTTGAGCCGGTTTCTCTTTTCTTTTTTTCTTCAATCAGTTTGTTAACATGTTCCGGGACATCAGTTTCGCTATTTTCCAACGATCCATTTTTTTTCATCGGAGGTAATTCCTCGCCTGCCAAAATTTTATTTATTTCCTCTGCATCCAAGATTTCGCGTTCCAAAAGTTCTTTAGATAATTTATGAAGCATATCACTATTATCAGAAAGAATTTTTTCGGCTCTTTCCATACCGGAGGAAACAATTCTTTTAATTTCAGAATCAATATCCTGAGCTGTTTTTTCGCTAAAATCTTTATGCTTAGTAATTTCTCTGCCTAAGAAAATTTCTTCTTCTTTTGCGCCATAGGCAATAGGACCGAGAAGTTCACTCATTCCCCATTCACAAACCATTTTACGAGCAATGTTTGTAGCTTTTTCGATATCGTTTCCCGCACCTGTCGTAAAGCGATTAAATACATATTTCTCAGCAGCTCTTCCACCTAGTGCGTATGTAATCATAGCTTCTAAATAATCCTTTGAATAAGTATGCTTTTCGTCCACAGGCAGATAAGTAGTAACACCAAGAGCTCTACCGCGAGGTATAATAGTTACTTTATGAACCGGATCAGCCTCGGGAATCATTCGAGCTACAAGTACGTGACCAATTTCGTGATAAGCAGTGATTTTCTTTTCTTTCTCTGAGATAATCATGCTCTTTCTTTCCATGCCCATCATCACTTTATCTTTAGCTTCTTCAAAATCATCCATTTCAACTTTTTTCTTATTCTTACGAGCGGCAAGTAAAGCAGCTTCATTAACTAAATTAGCTAATTCAGCACCTGCTAGTCCCGGAGTTCCTTTTGCAAGGACAGATAAATCAACATCAACATTTAAAGGTATCTTACGCGTATGAACTTTTAATATTCCCTCTCTTCCTTTTACGTCAGGACGATCTACCACTACTTGACGGTCAAATCTTCCCGGTCTTAATAAAGCAGGGTCTAATACATCAGGTCTATTAGTAGCCGCAATAATTATAACGCCACTATTTTGTTCAAATCCATCCATCTCTACAAGTAATTGATTGAGCGTTTGTTCTCTTTCGTCATGTCCTCCGCCAAGTCCCGCACCTCGATGTCTTCCAACTGCATCAATTTCATCTATAAATATAATACATGGTGCGCTTTTTTTGCCTTGTTCAAATAGATCCCTTACACGCGAAGCACCGACACCTACGAACATCTCTACGAAATCAGCACCACTTATAGAAAAGAAAGGAACACCTGCTTCGCCTGCTACTGCTCTTGCCAGTAATGTTTTACCGGTTCCGGGAGGTCCTAATAATAATACACCTCTAGGAATTTTACCGCCAAGTTTTTGAAACTTGGAAGGCTCTTTTAAAAATTCAATTATTTCCTGAAGTTCCACCTTAGCTTCATCAGCTCCTGCTACGTCTTGGAATGTAACTTTTGAAGCCGATTCAGAAATTAATTTTGCTTTACTCTTTCCAAAATTAAAAATTCCTTTAGTACCTCCGGCTCCTCCTCCTTGCATCCTTCTAAAAAATAAGAACCAAACACCAATTATTAGTACCCAAGGTAAAATTCCAATAATTACTGTCAACCAATCATTTGATTCCTTTATAAATGTATATTTAATTCCATTTTCATCCCATTTCTCTTGCTGCTTTTCAAGTATTCTTTCAACTAAGACAACATTAAAAGTTTCGACATCGATATAGTTTCCGTTTATCAATATTTTTTCAGGGGATTTTAATGTACCTTCTAAACGATAATCATTGATTTCAGACTTAAATATCTTTGCTTCTTTTATTTTATTTGAATCAAGCAACTGAGTATATTGGTTATAAGTAAGCTCAACAGTACTTTTACTTCCGCCTCGCATTAATTGCATTACTATTACCGCAGCAATAATAACAGCACCCCAGCTGAATACTGTTTTAATAACTTTAGACCAATCAAATTCACCATCAGGCTTTTGAGGTCCACTTCCGCTATTAAATCCTTTTTTACTTGGTTTTTCTTTTTTATCAGACATATTATTTTTATTTGTTTTTTCAGACATTTTTCCTAATTCTCTCCATTATTCGCTTAACGCATAAATTGATCTTAAATTACGATATTTTTGAGCATAATCAAGACCATAACCAATTACAAACTTATTTGGAATTTCAAATCCAATATAATCAATTTTCACATTATGTTTTAGACTTTCAGGTTTTAATAAAAGTGATGCCACCTTCATGCTTGCGGGTGAATGAGACATTATAAGCTCTTCGATGAATTTAATTGAAAGTCCTGTATCTACGATATCTTCTACAATCACAACATTACGGTCTCTTATATCTGCATTTAATTCTTTAATTAATTTTACTTTGCCAGAAGATATTTTTGCGTCCCCATAACTTGAAAGTTTAAAGAAATCTACTTCACATGCTAAAGTTACATTTTTTAATAAATCAGACATAAAAAGAAAGCTTCCATTTAAAACACCAATAAAGATAGGAAAATTCCCTTTGTAATCTTTTGATATTTGAGCACCTAATTCCGCAATCCGCTTTTGAATCATTTCTTCCGAGAGATAAAGCGAAAATTTCTCATCTCCGATTATTATTTCATTATTTCCATTAATTAACTCAGACATAACTTAAAAACCTTTTTACAATTATTATTTATTTTATACCTATTATCTATTCTTAAACCGACAACCCATACAATATTGTTCCTATTTTTCAGCACTAATTGCTGTTTTTTTTCAAAACCGGAGATCTTCTCATCAGTTAAAAAATCAGAAACATTTTTAGAACTATTCATTCCAAGAGGGAAAAATTTGTCCCCTTTTTTCCAAACCTTTAAAATAAAACAATTATCTAAATTATCCCCACAAATATATTCAGTCTTTCTGTCTGAATTAAATTTTTGGGGGATTTTTTTTACTTTTTTTAGTGATATTGTCTTTCCCGAAAGTTTAACCGTGTCTCCAATTTCCAAAGTAATTTCATTCGGTTCTTCTATTTGATTCAAATAAAATCGAAATGATTCACGTTCTCTTAAACAAATCAATCCCTTTTTGAGTTCAACACTTTTACCGGGCTGCATTTTTAATAATTTTAATATCGATTTAATATTTATTGACTCAATCTCAATACCAAAATATTTATTAATTACTTTGATCAATAGCGACGCAAGAATTTCTTCATTAATTTTTGAGAATTTTTCAAGCTTTATATCTATATATTTTTTTTCAATAATTACGAAATCGTCAATTAGATAATCAATAAATTGATTTTGTAATTTATTTAAATCATTACCAATTTTTGAAATATTATTTATTACTTCTGATACATTCGGATTCAAATTTTTTTTAATAGATGGAATGAGATTGTTTCTAATGAAATTTCTTTTATATATCTCTTCCTGATTTGAAGAATCTTCTCTATACTCTTGATTAATTGATTTGAGATATTCAATAATATCCTTTTTAGTAATTGATAAAAGCGGTCGAATTATTTTTCCTCTAATAACCGGAATTCCGGTTAATCCTTTTAAGCCACTTCCTCGAAATAAATTAAATAATACAGTTTCCACATTATCATCTGAATGATGAGCGGTAACTACTTTATTATATCCTTTCGATTTTATCAGGTCATTAAAGATTGAATAACGAATATTTCTACCGGTTTCTTCTAGTGAGGTTTTTTCGCGGGAAGCAATTTTACTTACATCAAATCTGAATTTATATAAAAGGATAGAATATTTTTCGCATAATTCTACGCAGAATTTTTCGTCCTTTTCCGCTTCCTCTCCTCGGAGCTGATGATTAATATGAAGGGCAGAAATAGAAATTTTAAATTTCTTAGCAAATTTAAGAAAGAATAAAAGAGCAAAAACTGAATCTGCACCTCCGCTTAATGCAATTAATATTTTATCATTTTCTTTAATAAGTGAATTTTCAGCAATAAAATTAATTACTTTCTGTTCGGTTTTTTTATTATATATTTTCAAGGATGGCATCTGAAAAGAAAAGCCCCTATGGGGCTTTTTACTCTATTGAAAGGATTTCAAATTTAATAATACCGGCAGGAACTTTTGCGTCAATTATGTCACCGGCTTTTTTGGCATAAAGTGCCTGACCAACCGGAGAAGTAATAGAAATTTTACCCTGATCTAAATCTGCTTCTTCGGGAGAGACAAGGGTATATTTATACACTTTTTTATTATTATGATTCTTAACAGTAATAGTAGATAAAAGATGAGTTTCATCTTTAGGCATAGTAGATACATCAATAATTCTTGCTTTAGAAAGCATCTCCTCGAGTTTACTTATCTTTAATTCCATTAGACCTTGAGCATCTTTTGCTGCATCGTATTCGGCATTTTCAGAAAGATCACCATGTGAACGAGCCTCACTGATCCTTTCAGCCATTTCCTTTCTTCCTTTGGTCTTCAATTCAGCAAGTTCTTTTTCTACCTCTCGCATTTTTTCTTTGCTTAAATAGACAATACTACTCACTTTTATCACTCCTCTAAGAAAAATTTAAAAAAAATTGCCACCGCATCTGCAGTGGCATAGACAAACATAGCAATTTAATTGATAGATTTCAAGCTTATTTAATAAGGTAAAAATTCTGCAATTCGGCACATATTAGAAAAATCACAATTCATACACGGTTTTTTCTGCCCTTCCAAATTCGTTAAATTAAATATCCCTTTATCAATCGATTCTACATAGTTTTTTATATGATTTTTTGATAGTTCGATATAATATTCTAATTTGTTTTTATCTCTATTCCTCGGAAATTTTCTAAGCCCAAAATCCTTCTTGTTATATTTCAAAGAATAATACGAAACAAATTCCGGGAACATCTCTTTTTCCAATTTATTCTTTAATATCTCTAATGCAGCAGCAATATAAATTGTTAATTGAAGTGATAATCCTTCTATGATATCTTTTTTAACTACTTGGGCAATACTCTTTTTATAATCTATGATTCCGATATTATTTTCTTTGATATCAATTCTATCAATTTTCCCTTTAATCTTCACATCATTAATTACTATAGGAATTGAGCCATTCATTCCAAATTCGAGCTCGAAATAAGAAGGCTTAAAACCATCCTTATTTTCTCTTTCATAACTTACGAACTGGTAAAGAATCGATTTTTCTCTATCCCCTTCTATTCCAAAAATTTGTTCTATTTCGTAGAAAGATTTTTCTCGATCAAATCTATATTCATCAAGCTCATCTTTTCCAATTTTCATTATAAGATCTAAGGAGTAATTAAAAACTTCATTAGAACAATTTTTTAATACAATACTTTTTTTCAAAATCTCTAAATAGAATTTATAAAGTATAGTATGAAGAAGGCTTCCAATCTCAAGTGAAGTGATATTTTCATCTGGGTCTTCAATTGTATCAACATGTAGAATTCTTTCAACAAAATATTTGTATGGGCATTTAGCATAAGTTTCTAACTGAGTGATTGAATAGACTTTTTCAAATGCCGGAGGGAGTAAGTGAGTCTCTCCTATAAATCCATTATATTCGTTTTTCTTTTTCTTATCTATCCTTATTTGATCAATTTCAATATCATTAAATAAATTTATCTTTCTCTTATTATCGATTATATTTTCTTCTCCATAAAAAATGGAATATCTATCTACATCCCCTTGTACTTGATTTATATTTTCCAATTCAGAATTACTTTGGGATGATTCATCCATGCCTAGGTTATCTTCGAGAAATTTGATAACCCGCAACTCATCGCCTCTTAATTTACCTACTTCTATGAAAAATTCTTTTTTAGAAAAAATTGCATCCTTATAATCCGTAACATTTTTACAGGATATATTCAAAATCCTGTCTAAAGCTTTAATGAGATACGATTCTTCAAAATTGGAATTTTTACCGAAGGCGGGAGTAGAAACATAAATTCCTTTTTTATACATTGAAAGGGTTTGATAGAATTTATAAGCATCTTTGCTAAACTGCATTTCAATCTGTTTTTTTATATCTCCAAAAAGAAAAATATCTGAATTTTGTTTAGTCGGAAGGTCTCCATCGCACATTCCTCCAATAACGATATAGTCAAAATCCAATCCTCTAATTTCTTCCAAGGTAGTAATTTGAATTCCATAATCGGATCGTTCTTTTACGTTGAATCTACTCCACTTGCAAATAGTTCGTAGTATGTTTAGATATTCAGAAAGAGAATATAATTTTGATTCTCCGTCATAAGTTTTCATTTGCATCAGAACTTCGAAAATCGATTCATAAAAAACAGATAACGCTTTTACGTTTTTTTCAGCATTATCTGTTTCTGATTGAAGCATTTTATAAAACAGACCTGTATTTTGAATTAGGTTTTTAAGATTTTCTAAAAAAGATTCAATTGGTTGCGGCTCAACAAATGGCTTAAGTGTGTCATGGACATATTTAATTCCCTTTAAAGCATTTGTTAATTCGGGATCATCTCCTTTGGATAACTGTATATTTATTGAGTCAACCCAATTTTTGTACCCTGAAATTATTCTAAGCTCGGAAGATATTTTTAGTAATTTAGTGAAATCGGTATCAGAGATAGAAAGGAATTTGGAACTGATACCTCTAAAAAATGATTTATAAAAATAATCTTCTTCTTCAATTTCTAAGAAATTAATGATTGAGCTGATTACAGGAATTGTATCAAGGGAATATCGATCACTAAGATTGAATGGGATGTCGTAGATTGAAAATATTTCTCGGACGAGCGGTGAATATTCTTTTATCAAGTTGAAAACAACTGCTATTTTATGGGGCTCTATGCCCTCATTTATTAAAAGTTTTATTTCGCGAGCAATTAATTCAACTTCTTTATAACGGTCTTCTCCTTCAAGTTTAATTATCGGGAAGCGATCTTCTTTCTTTTTTACTGATCGAAGAAAATTCTGGGATAGATATTCTTTTAGATAGAGGGATGATTTTGTATGATCATTTATATCCCCAAGAATATTATAATCATAAGCAATAAATGATTCATAAGCAGTCATTAAATGTTTATGCAGTTTTTCATTTCGGGGATTATAATCCAAATTAACGAAAATTTTTATCCCACCGATAAAAGATAATTTATTGATGATATTTAATTCTAAAGAAGAAAACTCATTAAATCCATTAATATAAATATAGACTGCGCTAGGGAAATTCTTATTAAAGAGTTCTGAAAATTTCTCTTGAGGTAGATTAGCAATAATAGAATAAATATCCCCAATTTCTATTGTTCTAGCTGCAAAGCATTTCTTTGTATAAATATCTATTATTCGAGCTATTCCAAAAACTTTTGCTTTTTCATATCCCGAAAGTTCTTCGGAGCTAGCTAATAATCTCGCTGAATCAATTCCTTCTTTCTTATATTCACCAATAACATTATTTAATTCTTCTAAAATACCATCGGGCACTTCATTTTTGTAACTATCGAAGTATTCAATTTCAGCTTCTTCGATAGTTTCTTTTAAAAAGACATAACTGGTTGCAGAACTTATAAGATCATACTTATCATAGGATTGCAACAATTTTTGTGTAATAGTTGTTAGAGTTTCTATATTGATTTTTTCCGAGGAACGATTAGGAGAGCTTTCTATTAATTCTTTTTTTAATGTTCTTGCCCATCTATTGGTTGGAACAATAAAAACAATCGTCTCTAAGTTACCTTCATCAAGAGAATCTCTGATAAGAGCCGAAATATTTATATTTTTTATATTCTCGCGCGAAAAAATCATTTATTCAATTTTAGCAGGGTATTATTTTATATGGTTGTTTTTAAAAATATTATATTTATTTTAAATAATAAAGTAAGAGAAAATGGTGAATAAATGAAACGAATAGTAATATTTTTGATTCTTCTAACAGGGACAATAATTCCCCAAAAGATAGGGAAATTAGCTCCGCCTCCGGAACGAGAGATATTTCCTAATAGTGCATGGGGTATGGATATTATGTTTGGAGAAGGTGGTTTTGGACTTGGAACCTTCTTAAGACGTGAAGTAGCGGAGGATTTGACTGGATTTATTGATCTTTCTTTTTCGGAATCGAAAGATGAACGGGAAGTGGAATATATAGATTATTGGGGAAATTCATTTACGTTCAACAAAAAGAATCGTGTTTTTTTATTACCATTAAATCTAGGACTTCAGTTTCGTTTATTTTCGGAATCAATTACAGACAATTTAAGACCTTATGTTAATTTTGGAGTTGGACCTACTTTGGTTGTATCGACACCTTACGAAAAGGAATTTTTCAGTTCTTTCGGGAAAGCAAGAGGTTATCTTTCAGCCGGAGGTTATGTGGGTTTTGGTGCAAATTTCGGAATTAGTAAAAGTAATTTAATCGGGATTAATGCACGCTATTATTATATCCACATGTTTAATGAAGGTGTTGAAAATATTAATAATCGCTTCAGAAAAGATTTTGGACACTTTTACATAACTCTTAATGTAGGGATAATGTACTAATACTTTACATATAAAGCTGATTATATTAGATTGGTATATAGATAATTGGATAAATATTGGACACCGCTACATTAATAAATAAGCTATATAATAGATATGAAATATATTCCGAATTAAAATTCGAGAATAAATTTATCAAACACTCTCAGATAAAAAAACTTATAATTAATCTGCAAACTACAGATTTTTTTGAGATCACAGAGATTGGAAAATCAATTCAAGAAAGAGAGATCTATTGCATAAAAATAGGTAAAGGTAAAACAAAAGTTTTAATTTGGTCACAGATGCATGGTGATGAACCAACCGCAACAATGTCAATATTCGACTTGCTTAATTTTTTTATTGCAAAAGATAATTACGATTCACTTCGAAAAGATATTTTAGAGAATCTGACTCTATACATAATTCCTATGCTCAATCCGGATGGTGCAGAAGTATTTACTAGAGAAAATGCAATTAATATTGATCTGAACCGCGATTATATTCGCACCGTGAGTCCTGAAGCACGAATATTAAAACAATTACAAAAAGAGATAAAACCCCAATTTGGATTTAATCTCCATGATCAGGATAGTTATTACTCTCCGGGCAATAGTTATAAATCTACCGCAATGTCATTTCTTGCACCCCCTAAAGACTATAATAACGAAATTACACCGATAAGAGAAGATGCAATAAGAGTAATCTCTGGCATCATTAATTTATTACAAGAATATATTCCGGGGCATATCGCTCGTTATAAAGATGACCATGAACCGCGTTCTTTCGGAGATAATTTTATTCTCAATGGTACTTCATCAATTCTTATTGAATCCGGTTACTGGACAAGTGATGACAATAAATTTTTTATTAGAAAACTTAATTTTATTGCACTTATATCAGCATTAAAAATTATCTCCTCGGGCGAGTATAAATTATATGAAGATAAAACTTATTTCGATACACCTGTAAACGTAGAATCATTTTTTGATCTTTTAATAAAGGATGTAACAATAATTAAGAATGGAAAATCGTATCAAGTAGATATTGGAATAATCAGGAAAAGAGAATTTGATATGAATAGTAATAATTATAAAATAAAATCATTTATTGAAGAAGTAGGTGATTTGTCTTTTTCCAATGCACACGAAGTATTTGCTGGTAATGGTTTGATTCTAGTAGAAGGCAATTTAGCAATTAATAGTGATGCGAAATTGACGTTAAAGGATCAAAACGAAATAATCTATTATTTTGATAATGGAATGTTAATAATCCGATAAGCTTGAGTTCTATTTCGGATTAAGATTATATTTGTTAACTTACAATGTTTAATAAGATTAAAAGTTGACTGATAAGAAGAAAAATATTGTAAATAACTCCCCTTCAGAAAAGCTATACGCTGATTTTGATAGAGAAGCCGTGCCCCACATGAGTTCACTATTAAACTTTGCATTAAAATTGACAAAAGATGAGGAAGACGCAAACGATCTTTTACAAGAAACATATCTTAGAGCATTCAGATTTTTCGATAAATTTGAAAAAGGAACTAATTGTAAGGCATGGCTATACCGAATAATGAAAAACACTTTCATTAACGATTATCGAAAAATACTTAAAGAGCCTAATAAAGTAGATTATGAAGATGTTCAAAATTTCTATGAAACAATAAAATCTAATGAAGTAGAAACCAGACATTATGAAGAAGATGCATTTGCGGGAGTTTTAGATGATGATATCACTAGCGCAATAGCATCTCTATCGGAAGATTTCAGAACAGTAATTATTCTTAGTGATATTGAAGGTTTCACTTATGAAGAAATAGCTGATTTTGTTGATGCTCCGGTGGGAACAGTGCGATCAAGAATTCACCGTGCCAGAAAGATGCTATATTCTAAACTTCACGGTTATGCTGTAAAAAATGGATTCATCAAAGATGTTGCTTAATTCAGAGAAACTTTTTATCTTTAATGACTTATAATTTTAAAAACAACCCAAGGCAGGTGAATTAGTTGGTCGGTATTACGATTCAAGAGAACGAGAACATCGATAAAGCTCTTAAACGCTTCAAGAAGAAATATGAACGTTCAGGTATTCTAAAAGAATATAAGAAAAGAACTTTTTTTGTTAAGCCATCGATTGAAAAAAGAATGGACTTGATAAAGGCAAGAAGAAGAGCATCTCGTGAAGCAGCAATGCAAAGAGACAAATAGCTATTACAAAAAACCCCTTATTTCAAGGGGTTTTTTGTTAAATATCCTGTTATTTCATTATATGCTTGTTCAACATTATTACAAAAGGTAAATAGTTTCATATCCCCTTTGCTAATAACACCATGATCAATCAATGCTTCAAAATTTACTATCTCTTTCCAAAAAATTTCATCATAGATAATAATCTTCATATCTTTTTTAATTTTGCGAGTTTGCACTAATGTAAGTACTTCCATCAATTCATCAAGAGTGCCGAACCCACCGGGAAACACAACTAATGCTTTAGCGAGATATGCAAACCAGAATTTTCTCATAAAAAAGTAATGGAACTCAAAAGTATTTTCGGGGTCCACATAAGGATTAACGTATTGCTCAAATGGGATACTAATATTAAAACCAATTGATGGTCCACCTCCTTTTTTAGCACCTTTATTAGCAGCTTCCATAATACCGGGTCCGCCTCCGCTGCAAATCGTAAATCTTCTTTTATCAGTTGGTAAATTCCTTGACCAAACAGTCAATTTTTTAGCTAATTCATCTGCCTCTTCATAATATCGCGACATTTCTAATTGTTTTTCGGCTTGCTTAACTACGGAAGATTTTGCTTTCTTTTTAACAAAAAGAGCTTGTTTCTCGCGCAAAATTTCGAGAGATTCTTTTCTAGATTTTAACCTCGCAGAACCGAAAAAAACAATTGTATCTTGAATATTATTTTTCTCTAGTCTTGATTTTGGTTCATAATATTCTGCAAGCATTCTTACAGTTCTTGCATTAGAAGAATTTAGAAATTCAAGATTTTTGTAAGCTTTTGTTACTTTTACGATTTTACCGGATTCTTGAGGATTGAGGTTTTTTTTCATTGTAGGAGTCCATTTAAAGGGAAAACCCCCAGCAAACTGGGGGTTTTACATATAGGAAAATTATTTTACAGGTTTTTGAGTCGGTACTGACTGTTGTTGAGCCGGTACAGCTTGTCTTTTACCACTTTGAATAACACTATCTTTATTATCTAAAGAAGATTTAGGAAGAAAGAAAAGGTTGATAACAAGAGCAAGCACTAAAAGAGCACCGCCAAGCCACCATGTAGCACGGCTAAGAAAATCTGCAGTTCTTCTGGCACCAAAAACAGAACCGAATTGACCGCCGCCGCTTCCGCCGAAAGTACCGGCTAATCCGCCGCCTTTACTTGATTGTAATAGTATTACTACAATTAAAACGAAAGAAACAAGTATTGATAAAGATATTAATAATGTGTACATATTTTACTCCAAAATTGTAGCGGGGGAGGGATTCGAACCCCCGACACATGGATTATGATTCCATTGCTCTAACCTACTGAGCTACCCCGCCAACATTTATTAAAAACAGATTTTAAATATAATGCCTAATGGGGTAATTAAGCAAGCAACTTTTGATTTAATATTAAATGACTTACTTTAATTTTGATTTTATATTTCTTTGATATTCTTCTCTATACATGCCACTGCCTGTAGAAGTATAAGACCTTATCTCAATACCCATCGCCTTCAAACGCTCATTAGCAGTATTGATTCTTGCAATTGGATCTGGATGAGTAGATAAAAATGTTTGTAAACCACTACTAGATGAAGAAACTTTTCCATCATCTCTCATCTTTTCAAAAAAGAATTTCACGGCACCGGGATAATATTTAGTACTCATTAAATATTTTATTGAATATTCATCACTCTCGTCTTCATTAGCTCTACTATTAGCAAGAAGAGATAGACCGGAGAACATATTAGCAACAATTTCTGCTATCTGGGAAGGATTATTCCCTAATGCAAGATTAGCTAATATTGATAATCCATAAGCATTCGTGATTCTTTGTGTTGAATGTCTTCTTTCTACGTGAGCAATTTCATGAGATATTACACCTGCCAAGGCAGCTTCAGAATCCAAATACTTTAATATTCCTGTATAGACATAAACATATCCACCGGGAACTGCAAAAGCATTTAATATTGAATCGTTATCAATTAATTCTAATTGATAAGCATAAGTATCTGATTTTTTGACTTCAGGTGAATTAAGAATCGGTTGGAAAATAGTGCTGTTTATATATGTTTTTACTGATGGATTGCCATGATAAATTGGATATTCTTTAGGATTGTCTCTAATCTCTTTATCGAATTGCATTCCCATGGCTACTTCGTCTGAATCGTTAAATAAATTTATACCGGATGAACATGCAAAAACAAAAAGTGCAATTAATGTAACTGGAAATAATCTTATTTTTTTAAACATATAACCTCCAATTTAGTTTTCGTTTAATATAGCTTGCCACAAAAAATCCATAAGAGTATTAAGCCCGTCATTCGTTACAGCAGAGATTACAAATATCTCTCCTTTATAACCCGGAATTTTTTTCTTCTTAAGTTTCGCAATTTCTTCTTTTGTAATAAGATCCGATTTTGTAAAAGCTAATATTTTTCTCTTCTCGGCTAAAAGGTGAGAATAAGAATCTAATTCATTAATCAGAGTTTTGAAATCCTTAGCATAGTTTTCCGAATTAACATCGATCATAATTAAGAGAATCTTCGTTCGTTCAATATGGCGAAGAAATTTTAGTCCAAGACCTTTACCTTGGTGAGCTCCTTCGATAATGCCGGGTATATCAGCAATAGTAAAACTATAAGCATCTTTATAGCGGACAATACCAAGATTTGGTTCAAGAGTCGTAAATGGATAATCTGCAATTTTTGGTCTTGCTGCAGAGACGTTTGATATAAGTGTAGATTTACCGGCATTTGGAAATCCGACAAGACCGATATCAGCGATTAATTTTAATTCAAGAACTACGGTTCTTTCTTCACCCGGTTTACCATCTTGGGCATATCGTGGAGTTTGATTAGTGGAAGTAGCAAAATTACTATTACCCTTCCCACCTTTTCCACCTTTGGCAATAACATACGATGAATTTGGTTCTACCAAATCGCAAATAATTTCATCGGTCTCTGCATCCTTTACAAGAGTACCAACGGGGACTCTTATTATTATATCTTCACCAAACTTTCCATCTTTTAATGAATTAGCACCTGCGGCACCATTTTGCGCTACATATTTTTTCTTATATTGAAAATCAAGCAAAGTCGTGAGATTTGTATCAGTAACGAAAATTACGTCTCCTCCCTTTCCACCATTTCCGCCAGAAGGACCTCCTTTAGGTACAAACTTTTCTCTTCTAAAGGTAATTGCCCCATTACCACCATCACCTGATTTAATATAAATTTTTGAATAATCTATAAACATATTAATCTGCTTTGTTATAATATTCTGTTATTATTTCCCGAAACTGACTTGCTTCTTTGGAATTAACATCAGCATAATGTTGTTTAATTTTCTCGTTTAGTACAAGTAATGCATCATCAAGATTTCTACATTTACACACTTCTTCAATTGTGTTTGTAAACTCTTCTACATCGTAATCAAAAATAACTTCAATAACCTTTGTCATATTTTTGTGTTCAAGCAATTCAGCGATATCTATCTCAACGTGAGATTCAACTTTATTTAATTCGGTAGGATCAAAGATGGAGTTATATTCCTCGATTTTATTTTCAATTTCATCTGATTCATTATTTTCATTATCTTCATTTTCTGTTATTTCTATTATATCTTCAGTATTTTCTGTATCATTTATAATATCATCTTCAATTTCCAATTCATCTTTTAATTCGTCCTCTTCATTTTCATCAAATTCTTCTGCTGGATAGTTTTCGTCTCGATATTGTTCAATATTACTTTCTACTTTAATTTCGTCAGGGATATATTTTTCTAGTTCATCTATGAAATCTATTTGTGGAGGCGATTCATAGTCGCCATTTTTAAGGTCATTCGATTCATTCTCATTTATATCATTTTCCACAATATTAATCTCTTTTTCACTAATCATCTCTATTTCATTTTCATTATCATCATTTTCAATATATTCTTCTTCATTAAAATCTTCATTTAAGATATCATTTTGAATCTCATCAATTTCTGAATCCTCCTCGGTTTCTTCATCGTGAATGGATTGGCTAAAATCCTTTTTAATCTTATCCTCATCATAATTCTCTATATCTTCTTCTTCAGTAGAATCTTCTCCTAAATCTACCTCATCCTCTCTATTATTCTCAATATCGAGTTTGGGATCTTCTAATAGCTCTTTATTAATATTGAAATTAAGATTAAAATTAAGAGCAGGTTCATTCTCCGGTATTGGTTCTTCTAAAGATTCAATAGTTGTGTCTTCTTCATTATCTTGCGGTTCATCAAATAATGTAGCTTCTTTTTCATAAATTTTATAGGGTTCAATTTTGTCAAGCACCTTTTTCAACTCAGCGATACTAACTTTACTTGATTCATCTTTAGGGAAGTTCTCATCTATTTTATTAATATGAACGCCTAGTTCTTTTTCACTTAAGAAATACTTAAATGCAGTGATAGGCACTTTATTTTTTTGAATCTCCCCGATATTAAAAAATTCACCCATCGCTTTTAAAGCATCATTAATAATAACGTTTAGATATGTTTCGATTCCAAGTCGTTCAATTTTATTCGTGATCTGAGCAAATTCAGAGGAGTTAATTGACAATAGTTTTTTAGTATCAATATATGCAATCAATATTTTATTGAGATACTTATAATAATAGATATAATTAAGAATTTGTTTTACTTCGACAGCGGTTTTATGATCATAATCATCAAAAATAAATTTATTAAGAGTCCACTTTGGTCTTACTAAAAAATTAATCGTAAAAGAGATGGATCGAAGGATAAGTTTAGAAATATAATCTAGAGAGAATCTTTTACTCTTTTTAATTTCTTCATTAATCTTGATAAAGAGAGAATTAATATTTTCGCCTGAATAATCAAAGACAGAATTTTTAAGCAATTTTTGACGGTCATCAAATATTAAAAAATCAATTTCAGCGGAGATATAATGCAGAATTGCCGGATGTATTCCGGAATTTTGTAGTTCTTCGAAAGTAAAATAAGGACCAAGCTTATTTACCTTGTTCAGGTTAAAGTCATATATAAATTTTATTTCTCTCTCAAACATTCCTGACACTTAATGAATCTTATAAAATAGTCCCGATTTGAAAAACCGGGACTATAATAATAAGAAAAAAAAGTGAGAAATTAAGCTTCAATATTATCGGATTTCATATTTGCAATAATAAATTCACGATTTAAGCGTGCAATATTTTTAACCGAAATACCTTTTGGACATTCAGCTTCACAGGCATAAGTATTAGAACAAGAGCCAAAACCGAGCTCATCCATTACTTTAACCATATTTTGGACACGTCTTGTTCTTTCGGGCTGACCTTGCGGAAGAAGTGCCAATTGAGAAACTTTAGCACTTACGAAAAGCATTGCGGAAGCATTCTTACATGCAGCCACACAAGCTCCGCATCCAATACATGCAGCGGCGTCCATTGCAGCCGATGAGATTTCTTTTGAAATCGGTATAGCATTTGCATCTGGAATTGAACCGGTATTGACAGATATATATCCACCTGCGGCAATAATCTTATCCAATCCTGAGCGTTCCACAATTAAATCCTTCATTACCTGGAAAGCTTTTGCTCTAAAAGGTTCTACCCAAACTGTATCACCATCTTTAAAATTTCTCATGTGAAGCTGACAGGTTGCGATTTTAGGAATCGGACCATGCGGCTGACCATTAATAACCAGACCACAAGTGCCGCAGATACCTTCACGGCAATCACTTTCAAAAGCTATTGGCTCGAGATTTTTCTTCTCCAAGTCATTATTAATTTCATCTAACATTTCCAAGAAAGATGAATCCGGGGATACCGATATTTTATAATCTACGAAGCTGCCAACAGAATTTGTAGATGGCTGACGCCAGACTTTAACGAGTAAATTTATCTTATTCTCCGTCATTATTTATAACTCCTCGTAGCTAATTTTACATTTTCATATATTAGAGCTTCTTTATTTAGTTCCCACGAGCCTAAACTTTTATATTCCCAAGCCGCTACATAAGCATATTCTTCATCATTGCGTAATGCTTCGCCTTCGGGAGTTTGATATTCTTCTCGAAAGTGTCCTCCGCAAGATTCATTTCTGGCAAGAGCGTCGCGAGCCATAAGTTCACCCAATTCGAGATAATCAATTAATCTTCCCGCTCTCTCCAAGCATTGATTAATGTCTTTATCAGTACCTACAACATTTACATCTTTCCAAAATTCATCTCTTAAGTCGGTGATCTCTTTTATAGCTTCATTTAATCCCTTTTCATTACGACCCATACCAACTTTATTCCACATAATTCTGCCGAGTTTTTTATGGATATCATCAACGGTTTGTTTTCCCTTGATTGAAAGAAGTTTACCGATAAGTTCTTCATTTTCTTTTTTAACGGTGTCGAATGCAGGATGATCTAAGGATTCTTTTTTAGGTTTAGCAGAAGCTAAATAATCACCGATTGTATAAGGTGCTACAAAATAGCCATCGGCTAGACCCTGCATTAATGCAGAAGCACCAAGACGATTAGCTCCATGATCTGAGAAATTAGCTTCACCAAGAATAAATAGCCCTGGAATTGTGCTCATCAAATTATAATCAACCCAGAGACCGCCCATTGTGTAATGTGGTGCAGGATAAATTTTCATCGGAACATTATAAGGATTTTCGCCGGTTATCGTTTCATAAATCTCAAAAAGATTGCCGTAGCGTTCTTCGATAACATGTTTGCCAAGTCGATTAATAGCGTCCTTAAAATCTAGATAGACAGCTTCGCCGCCTTTAGCTCCACGACCTTCATCTACAACTTCTTTCGCACTTCTAGAAGAAATATCGCGCGGCGAAAGATTTCCGAATGAAGGATATTTTCTTTCTAAATAATAATCTCTTTCTTCTTCCGGGATATCATTAGGCTCACGCATATCCTTCTTTAATTTTGAGACCCAAATTCTTCCATCGTTCCTTAAGCTTTCGCTCATCAGAGTTAATTTTGATTGCCCTTCGCCATGTATAGGAAGACATGTGGGATGAATTTGAGTAAAACATGGATTAGCAAAAAAAGCACCTTTTTTATGTGCACGCCAAATTGCAGTTGTATTGCAATTCATAGCATTAGTGGAAAGAAAAAATACATTTGAATAGCCACCGGTGGCAAGAACTACTGCATGCGCAGAATATTTTTCTATTAGACCATCAACCATATTTCTTACTACAATGCCCTTTGCCTGATTATCGATAGTAACTAGATCGATCATTTCTCTTCTAGTGAATATCTCAACATTGCCGAGATGAACTTGACGCATCAAAGCTGAATAAGCACCAAGAAGAAGCTGCTGACCGGTTTGACCGCGGGCATAAAAGGTTCTGGATACTTGTGCCCCGCCAAAAGAACGATTATCAAGCATTCCTCCATATTCACGTGCGAAAGGTACCCCTTGAGCTACACATTGATCTATAATACTATTGCTTACTTCAGCAAGACGATAAACATTTGCTTCACGTGCTCTAAAATCTCCTCCTTTGATTGTATCAAAGAAAAGGCGATAAATGGAGTCCCCGTCATTCTGATAATTTTTAGCTGCATTTATTCCCCCTTGCGCTGCAATGCTATGAGCTCTTCGAGGACTATCATTATAAGTAAAAACTTTGACCTTATAGCCAAGTTCGCCTAATGATGCCGCAGCAGATGCACCAGCTAAACCAGAACCAACAATTATAATATCATATTTTCTTTTATTTGCCGGATTAACAAGTTTCATATTGAACTTATGATTAACCCACTTTTCTTGTAGCGGACCAGCCGGGATTTTAGGATCTAATTTTGCCATTAGTTACCTCCAATAAGTAAAAAGTAAATTGGGATCGAAGAAAACGCAACCGCCATGAGCACCGAATATAAAAAACCTAAAGTTTTTACTAAAGGGAAATACTTACTATTATTCCAGCCGAATGTCTGAAAAGCACTTTGAAATCCATGATTCAAATGGAAACCTAAAATTATCATCGCAATGATGTAGAAGATTGAATAGTAAACATTTGAAAACATTTCAGCAGTAAATTCGTAATAAGAATGCGTTTTATGAAGATCAGTGAAATTAAATGCATTCCAAAACGTACTAAGATGAATTACTAAAAAGATAAAAATTATACTCCCCGTTTGGATCATGGTTCTAGATAGTAAGGTAGAATTTTTTGATGATCCATTCACGGCATAAGGGGTTGGTCTTGCAATTTTATTTTCATACCATAGGCGTACACCATTAAAGATATGGAAAATAAAAATAAGAGCTAGTATTACTTCAATAACCCTAACGAAAGGTTTAATTGAATCGAGACTTTTTACGACTGTATTAAAAGTCGAGGGTCCTGCAAATAAAGTTAAGTTATTTGCTAAGTGAACCAATAAGAAAAGAATTAAACAAATACCGGTAATAGCCATAACAACTTTTTTACCGATAGATGAATTTAAGCTTCTGAAGAGCCAATTCATTAATATCCTCCAGGGATAGCTTTTTTAAATTTAGTTAGAGATACGACAAGTAAAATAAGAGTATTGAAAATAAATTCAAAGTGTAAATAACACTTGTTTCAAAACAAATCGATTATTAGATTACTAAGACAAGAAATAAAGTATTAAGTGAATAACCGCTTAATAGGGAAATCCGGTGAAAAACCGGTGCTGCCCCGCAACTGTAAGGGATTTTTAAAAAGCTGATGACATGTAAGCCACTGTTATAATAGACGGGAAGGCGTCATCTAGTATCCCAAGCCAGGAGACCTGCTTAGTACGATCAATTAATAACCTTCGTGGGAGAGGTTTACATTAAGGACTATCCTTCCCCCCGAAGTTACAACTTTCATTAAGGAGTAACTTCTATGAAACATTTATTTTATCTCTTTCTTTTTATCACATCGATTTCGTTTGCGCAAGATGCAATACTAAAAACAAAATTAGATGAGGTAGTAGTAACAGCAAATCGTACCAATACTCCATATTATGCAGTAGGCAGTTCACTTACCGTAATTAAACCTTCAGAAATTATTATTAAAAGTGAAAGTGTAGTTGATCTTCTTAGAGAAGTGCCGGGTCTTTCAATCACTGAGCAAGGAGGCAAAGGTAAGCTTGCAACAGTTTTTGTAAGAGGCAGTAATTCAAGTCATCTTCTTGTCTTTGTCGATGGAGCTAAGATGAATGACCCTGCAAATGCAAGTAACCTTTTCGATTTTTCATCTCTTAGCAGCTTTGATATAGATAGAATTGAGATCGTTAGAGGTCCTCAAAGTACTATCTATGGTTCGGATGCAATGGCAGGAGTTATAAATATTATTACTAAAACAGGCAGCAAAGTAAATCAAACCAGAACTTCTTTAGAAGGAGGAAACAATAACTATTTTAATGTCAATCTTACTACCAGTGGTGATTACTCAGGATTAAAATATTTCGCTGGCTTTTCTAAAATACAAACAGATGGTATCTCTTCAAGCAGCGAAAAATATGGTAACACAGAAAAAGATAAATTTATGAGAAACTCTTTCTCTACGAATCTTAATTATGACTTCTTAAATAGTTATTCGATTGGAGTTACGTATAAAGCAACTAAAACCGAAAGTGGATTAGATCAAGATGGCATGTATGGTGATGACCCTAATTTCACTTATGATAATCAGGAGCAAATATTCACAGGCAAGTTAGGAGGTATTTTTTTTGACTCACGTTTAAGTTCTCATCTTGCTATTTCTTTTGTGAGGAGAATTTCTAATACAGTAGATCTGGTTGATGATATTCGCCCCTCGACTTCATCAGATAATTATACAAATTCCGGAAGATTTAAATACGAATTTCAGAATAATTTATCTATTAATGAAAAACACTTGCTGACCTTTGGAATAGAGACAGAAGAAGAAGAAGCAAACACACATTATATTTCAAATTCTATGTGGGGACCTTATGAAAGCAGCTTCCCAAAGGAAAAGAATAGAACAACCGGGATATATTTTCAGGAGCAGGCAACTCTCTTTAATTCTTTATTTGTTTCTGCAGGATTTAGATATGATAATAATCAAAAATTCGGAAGTGTTGCCACTTATAGATTAGCACCTGCATATTTTATAAATCAAACAAATACAAAGATTAAAGGTTCATTTGGAACTGGATTCAAGTCTCCCTCACTTTTTTATCTCTTTGATCCAATGTTTGGAAATCCTGATCTGAAACCGGAAGAAAGCATCGGATGGGATTTCGGCTTTGAACAATTTCTATTAAATGGTGATGTATCTTTTGGCGTTACTTATTTTTCAATTAATTTTACAAATATGTTTGGTTTTGATTCCAATTATAAAACAATAAATATTGCCGAAGCAGAATCGAGAGGGATCGAAGCATTTGCAACTGCTAATATTCTAGATAATCTAAAAATAAATGCTAATTATACTTTTACTCAAACAAAAGATAATTACCAGACAAGTGAAGATTACGGGTTAGAATTATTAAGAAGACCAAAACACTCCGCATATATTGCATTATCCTCTCAGATAACAAAAAGTCTTATTGCAAATATATCTGCACGTTTCGTAGGTAAAAAGTGGGATAAAGATTATAACGCTTATCCGGCAATTAGAGTCCAAATACCTGATTATACAATTTTTAATGTAGGCGCTTCGTATAAAATAATCGATCAAATCTCTATTAGTGCAAGGGTAGAAAATCTATTTGATAAATATTATGAAGAGATTCTTTATTATGGCACAAATGGAAGAACTTATTATGCAGGTGTTAATTTTAATATATAAGGTTTTTATTCTGTAGAGAAAAACAATTCATTAAGATTAAAGACGTTTTCAATATAATTATATTAATTATATTCGGGCTTTCTAAAAAAGAGCCCGATTATTTTTTTTTGATTTGTTTATAATGTTCAAAACGATCTAGTACTTCTCTAACAAAACTAACTGTTTCATTACCTCTAGCATAACCATATTGAACGACTTCATCTTCATAATATTTTTTCTTTGATTTATTCAGCAAATATTCTGATACGCTTCCATCCCACAAATTAGGATCAGCCTCATACTTAAAAGCGAGATTACGAGCATCTAAAATGTGTCCTACTCCGATATTATAAGAAGCAAGGACAAACTTAATTCTTTCATTTTGATCATAAATTAATTTTTTCCAATAATTATTTAACCAGCTAAGATAACTAATACCTGCATTGATATTTTGCTCGGGGTCTTCAAAATCAGTTACTCCAAATGCCTCACCGGTATTAGGCATTAATTGCATTAAACCTGCCGCACCCACCCATGACCGGCTTTTAGGATCGAATTGCGATTCTTGATAAATGAGCGAAGCAACTAATTTCCAGTCCCAACCTAATTTTTGAGAATATTTTTTTATTAATTCATCGAAAGGAGAAATATCACCTTTTTTAGACATTAGAAATTTAGAACCATTTACAATTCTTGAACTGCCCCAATTTTCAAAATACTTCACTTTTAGATTCTGAAATAAATTCGACTCTGTGGAAGAATCTATCCAATTATTTATTGAATTCAATAGCTGAGTTGAATTTTTTCTTAGAGCCCACGAAATTTTTTGAGGAAAGGAGATTTCGGTGGAAATAGAAATATTTTTATACTGCTTGAAAGCTAGACGGGCAATATTATCATCGGCAATGGTATAATTAATTTTTTTCTCTGCCACCATTTGAATTAAGTCTTCAGTAGATAAATCAGGATCTGCTTCAATAATTAAAATTTCACCTCCAATCTCCTCGGCAAGATTTTTTAATCTTGCTAAATATGGAGAATCATTTCTTACATAAACTGTCTTTCCTTCCAGCTCATTTACATTATCTATAAAGACATCATTTGTGTCATTAGAAATTCTTTGTACAATAAGCTGTTTAACCATAGAATAGGGTTTGGTAAACTGTACCTTTTCACTAAGTTCATTTGTAACAGTAAGATTAAATGCAATTAAATCACCTTCACCATTATTTAGCATTGTGATCATCTTTTCAAAATTATTTTCTACTTTCATTTCTAATTCTAAACCTACTGATTTAGCATAATTAGAAAGAAGTTCATACTCAAATCCTTCCGGTTCACCTTTATAAATAAAATAACTATACGGATTGTACCCAGTAAGTACTACTAGTTTACCACGTTTAATTATTTTGCCAAGATCAATATCAACTAATTTATTTTCCGGTTGAGTAGCACAAGAAAAAAAGAATATCAAAACCAAAAGAATTACTACACTATTTTTCAAAATAGATTTAATTGCTTACTTCCCTTTTTTGATAGAGGTCGATAAAATAATTTATAGTATTTTTTAAACCAGTAATCAAATCATAATCAGCTTTAAAACCAAGTTGCTGCGAGGTTTCAGTAATAGAAGCTAGGCTATGTTTTATATCTCCGGTGCGCTCTTCTTGATATTCCACTTTGCTTGAACTTCCAGTTTCTTTTAAAATTAATTCTATCAATTGATTTATAGAAATTTTATTTCCCGAAGCGACATTGAAAACACCATTCTTATCAGATAGTGCGGCTTTTACGTTTGCTTTAACAACATCTTTAACATAAATAAAATCGCGAGTCTGCTCGCCATCTCCATATACTATTATGGTTTCATTTTTCACTGCCTTACTTACAAATATTGGAATAGCAGCAGCATATTGACTTTTAGGATCCTGACGAGGACCAAAGACATTAAAATAACGAAGAGAAACCGCACCGACATTATACATTTCATTGTACATTGCAAGATAATATTCACCATCCAGCTTTGTAATTCCATAGGGAGATTTCGGAGCCGGGTATAAATCCGTTGTCTTTGGTGTAATTGGATTATCGCCATAGATTGCAGCCGAACTGCTTAATACAATTTTTTTAGTTTTATATTTTTTTGCTGCTTCTAAGATATTTAATAATCCATTGACATTAATATCCACACATTCAAAGGGACTAAGAACTGATTCAGGAACAGAAATTAAAGCAGCGAGATGATGAATATAATCACAATCCTTTAATACCGAATCTACTAATTCCTTATCTGTAATAGAGCCTCGATGGAAATGTGCTCCTTTATTAATTTCAATATTATTAAGATTGCCTGAACGGAGGTTATCGATTATATGAACATCAGCACCCTCAGACAACCAATATTCTGCGATATGGCTTCCAATAAAACCTGCACCACCGGTAATTACAACTTTTTTACGCACTTTTTTCCCTCATTTTAAAAAACAACTTTCTCAAAGTAATTGAATTTTATTTAAAAAATAATCTATTTTTTTATTAATTTATATGAATTAGGTTATCAACAAATAGAGCAAAATGAGCGATCAATCCTTATATAAATTGTCGAAAGAACAATTAATTGCAAATCTCCGTAAAATCGGGAAGAGCTTAAT
>CALDDL010000142.1 GCA_937936675.1 uncultured bacterium | reverse complement strand
GCTTGGAATAGAATCGTAAAAAAATTAGACGACTATTTTAGTAGGATACAATTCCACTAATTGACTTTTTAATATCCCTTTATTATTACATAAATATATATAACAATAGCACGGGGGAAAATTAGCGATAGCTAAGAATTTACAGGTATGGAAAGTTTATTTTATCTTAATGATATCGAAAATGTTTTAGATATAGGGCTCAATGGTTCGGAGAATAATTATGAGCCGGAGAATGCTCCGCTTGGGGATTGGATCGAGAATTGGGATTTTAAGAATGTTTCCACCGATTTATATACTCATAAGATTCATCGTTATCCCGCAATGTTTATTCCTCAGTTGACAAGGAAGCTAATACAAAAATTTTCCAAGCAGGGAGATACTATATTAGATATTTTTTGCGGCTCAGGCACCCTTTTAGTTGAATCCAAATTGCTAAATAGAAATGCAATCGGAATTGAAATTAATCCATTAGCCTTACTCATTTCAAAAGTAAAAACAACACCCATTATTAAAGAAAATGTTCCGGCTCATTACAATAGTTTATTGACAAATTATTTTGATGATCAATTAAAATATAAATTAGTTATATTTAATAATATCGATTTTTGGTTTGGAAAATCGGCTATTAAAAGTATTTCTAAATTGATCCACTGTATAAACGAGATAGATGATCGTGACCTAAGTGACTTAATGAAAATTTCATTAAGTGAAATAATAAGAGAAGTTTCTTCTTGCCGCCATTCCGGATTTAAGTTGCACAAAGATAAAGAGAAAGAAAAAACGATTTGGACAGATGAACTATTATTTGAACAGTTTCATAAAGTCTTCATAAAAAATCTTAAAGGAGTTTTAGAATTTCAAATAGCAGTAGAATCAAATTCTGCTTCTACTACTCTTATTTCAGGGGATTCAAAAAAAACACAACAAATAAAAAATGAAAGTATCGATTTGATAATTACCTCTCCTCCTTATGGAGATTCACGAACAACAGTAGCGTATGGACAATTTTCTCGTCTTTCTTCGCAATGGCTTGGATTGGGGAATGATTTAGATTTTGATATCTCCGGTCTGGATAACGAACTATTAGGGGGCAAAACAAAAGGAATAGAGATAGATGACGATGTTATGAAAAAATCGAAGACCCTTTCTCTTGTTTTAGAAGTGTTCAATTCGCGTCTCCAAAAACTTGAAAAAGAAAAAGATGACTATAAGAAACTTTATGAAAGATATAAGGATGTAGTTTCTTTTTATAGAGACTTAGATATTACATTAAAAAATGGTGCAAATTACCTCAAACAAGGGAAATATTTTATTTTAGTCACAGGTTCTCGCGAAGTGAAATCAATTAAACTTCACACTGATATAATCATTAGTGAATTGGCAGAGAATTATGGTTTTGTCTTAAAGAGTATTTTTTATAGAAATATTATTAATAAAAGAATGCCGAATAAGGTAAGCTCCACAAATATTGTTGGCGAAGTCTCTCCAACTATGACTAAGGAAAGTATTGTTGTACTTAAAAAACAAATTTAATAAACACCCACCAAATTACTCGCTATACAAAAGAAGAAAAAAATAACAGACAAAAAGTAGTTTTTCAAAACAGCTCACATTTTTCTATGATTTAAAACGGATAAATATTTTCCTAATCATTGACACTGTATCAATTGAGTCGTTGTCGCATAAATGCAACACAGTTAAATCCGACACGTTGTCCTGCCGCAACAAATAACCCATAATGTCCCCTTTTTGAGCCAAATTTAGATGGCATGTCCTTTGTTTAGTATAGTCTATAAATAAAAGAAAATGGATGAACGGAAATATACTCATTATCGATTCTGGCAAAGAGCGGTTAAAAAAATTAAGAGAGCTTCTTTCTAAAGAAGGTTTTAGTTTGATTACCGTAACTGATAAAGCAGCCGCCGAAAGTATCTGTGAAAAAATGGATATCGAGTATATCATCGCTAATCCGCAAAGTTTCGAACTAAAAAACAAAGAAAATAAAAATTCCATTCTGGATTGAAAGACGCACACAAAAATTTCAGTAAAAATAAAATTATGAATTAAAGGAGGCAAAATGAAACAGTATAAATTATTCTCGGTTTTAGTATTAGTTATTGCAATCGCTTTTACGGGATGCAAAAGTGAAGACAGCCCCACAGAGCCATCTGCACCGGGTGGGTCTTCAAATGCTAGCGGACAACCGTTACCTAAAATGGACGGAAGCAATGGCGTTTTAGCTACTATACAATATGAAATGGCAGCACCCGTACCCGGTTTCCCTGCAATTCAGATGCAGATGGCTTTCGCTTCATTAGCAGAAGGTGCCGATGCTGGAGCAGTTTCCGTAAATAGTAATTCAATAGCAACAATGAAAACCGGGGGCAAAACTTATTATATGGCACCCAATCCTAGCAATCCAACAGCTACTTTGAGCGGCGTAAATTTTAATGGCTCGGCACATACATGGACGGTTGCAGGTGGCAACGGTGTCTCGGCAATAAACGGATCGGTTAATAGTCCGACAAATTTCACACTTAGCGCACCCGCTAAAGATGCAGCGTTAAGTAAAAACGGATTTCAAGTTACATGGAGCGGTGGAACTAGCAGCAAAGTTTTTGTAGTTATCTCGCAAGTCAGCAATGGCAAAACCTTTTCCAAAGAAGCACTTTCTGATAATGGAAATTATTCGTTTACTTCTTCCGATTTATCGGGCATTTCGGGACAGGCACTTCTTCAGGTAGTGAAATATAATTATAACAAGGTTTCATCAGGCGGCAAAGACTATTACTTAATCGCTGAAATAGTAAAATCTGTAAATGTTACAGTAAACTAAATATTAATCGAAACAGATTGAGTGTTTCTGCGGCGGGGCTGGCTGCAGATTCACTCTTTCCAGTTTCAAAATTAAGAGGGCAATATGAAAAAATATATACTACTTTTATTGGTAATCGCTTTTACGAGCATTAATGCTCAAATTTCATTAACGGAAGCAGATGTTATATTAGGATTACAGCAAGACTATAATTTTATTACACATGCTAATACATCAATGACCTCTGCAAATATCGGAAGCACGGGTAATCAAGTTTATGATTTTAGTAATTTAACGTTCGACTATACTTTCGTATCAAATGGTAAGGCAGTTTCGAGCTCACCATATCAATCAGATTTTCCGGGCACACAATATTCCCTATATTATGAAACAGTAAGCATGGGAGTTCCGGCACAATCTTGGGTTCATACATCTGTAACGGGCGGAAAATATCAGCTTAATGGAGTTGGTACGGCTACTACAATCTCGGGTATGAATACAGTAGTGAAAATAAAATATAATCCCGCTCGCGTTCTTTATAATTTGCCTTTGACATATAATTCCTCGGCAAATATAACAGTTAGCGGAGTAACGGAAACAACAACATCGGTTTTTGGTAATAATATTGTTAATTCTATCCCTCTAAATTCTACCGAAAAATATACAGTCGATGGTTATGGCAAATTAAAAACACCTGACGGAAAAACATTAGACTGTTTAAGAGTTAGAAGCGAAGAGACTCATACAGTAAACGGAACGACTTCAACATCAATTTCCTATGCCTTTATTACAAAAACAGGCGAATCAGTAACAGTATCGTTAGCTGATGGCGTTACTAGTAATTCAGGCGTAGTTAATGTTTCGGGTGTAAGCTATGCAGAAGGACGCGGAAGTGCTACAAGCGTAGCTGATGAAATGACTTCTATGCCTAATGATTTCAAATTATATCAAAATTATCCGAATCCATTTAACCCAACAACCAACATTACCTATGCGCTTCCCAAATCGGGAAATGTTCAATTAAGAGTTTATGATATACTTGGTAATGAAGTAGCGGCATTAGTAAATGGAACAAAAGATGCCGGATTCCATACGGTAAGTTTTAATGCTTCAAATCTCGCAAGCGGAATATATATCTATAGCTTGAAATCAGAAGGAATCAATATTAATCAGAAAATGCTTTTAATGAAATAACGGTGATTGTCGCCTCAAAATTACCAGAATTAGCTATAACCACAGAAGCAACAAATGTCGTTATAGTAAATAAAAAGGAGTAAGAATATGAAATTAATTACAAGACAGATATCGATATTATTATTTGCAGTTATATTACTAACAGGATGCAGTAAGAGTGATGATCCGGCTTCGCCTGATACCGGAAACGATGCCGATTATAAAGGTGATCCAAAAATTAGTGAAATTTTCCCCTCGGTTGCTTTAGCTAATGGATATATCTATATCAAAGGAGAGAATTTCGGAACGAAAGCTTCAAACGTCAATGTGTTTTTTAAGAGCAGGGCTACTTCTCAGCAGATTGCCGGTATAATTGAATTGATCGAACAATCGAAAATTACAGTAAAAGTCCCTGCAAATATCGATACATCACCGCAGGGAAATGATATAGTAGTAAAAACTCCAAAGGGAACTACAACAAATACGACTACTCAAGTTTATGGAATCACTACATCCGCGTTCGGAAATAATTTATTAGCAGGAAAAGGATTAATTGGTAGAGTATTTGAACTTCCTGCCAATACTCCAAAATTACCTGATTTCGCAACAATGCAAGTAAAGAGTATGGTATTAGCTCCGAATTTGGATGTTCCCACTCGTTCATTCAGCGATGGATTTCCGGGTGTACCGGGCGGATTGGTAGAGTGGTTCGGTATCCGTTTTGACGGCAAACTTGTTATATCTGAGGCAGGCGACTATTCATTCACTCTCGGCTCTGATGACGGTTCTAAATTATACATTGACGATAAGTTAGTTGTCGATGCCGATGGAACTCACGGATACTATGAAGTAACATCTAATAAAGTGGCTCTAACTGCCGGAGAGCATAAATTAAGAGTAGATTATTTCCAAGGACCGCGCTATAATATAGCAATGAGATTATTCTGGACAAAACCTTCGGGAACAAAACAGATAGTTCCAGCAGAATCGATTAATCTCCCAGATTCATTCTAACGTTTTTATAATATTTCTCCGTCCTCTTGTTTCTTTAGAGGGGACGGAATTTATACCTACCGCTTATAAAACTTTCTTTGTAAAGGAATCACAAAAACCATATTTTACGCTTTCGTTAGGAAAATAAACTATAACTTATAGGAATTGTTTATGAAAAGAGTAAAATATATTTTGTCATTTATCTTAGTGGGATTAATAGTTATGAATTGCAGTAAGCCGGAACCCGCAGTAAAGGAAAAAGATTTTAAGTATGTAACGGAGCAATTTGCCGATCTCAAAATTCAGCGATATCAGATACCCGGATTTGAGGATCTTTCGCTCAAACAAAAAGAACTTCTCTATTATCTTTCAATGGCAGCTCAAAGCGGCAGAGAGATAATCTTCGATCAAAATTATAAACATAATCTTTATATAAAACGAACACTCGAAGCTATTCTAAAAGATTATAAAGGAGATAGAACCGATCCTGAATTTGCAAAATTTGAAGAATACACAAAGCGAGTTTGGTTTTCAAACGGAATTCATCATCATTATTCTAACCGGAAATTTATGCCTGAATTCTCTTATCCTTATTTTGAAAGATTAGTAAGAGGAACTAATGATGAACTACTTCCGCTTCAATCGGGCGAGGATGCAAGTGCACTTCTAAAAAAACTTAAACCGATTTTATTTGATCCAAATGTGGACGCTATCAAAACCAATCAAGCACCTGATATTGATTTAATAAAAACTTCTGCAATTAATTATTACGAAAGCGTTACACAGCAGGAAGTTGAGAACTATTATAAAGCGATAGTGGATCCGCAAGATTCCACGCCTGTTTCTTACGGATTAAATTCCAAAATGATTAAAACAAATGGGAAAATTCAAGAAAAAGTGTGGAAAGTAGGCGGTATGTATTCAAAGGCAATTGAGCAGGTAGTTTATTGGCTGGAAAAGGCAGTTACGGTAGCCGAAAACGATCAGCAGAAAAAAACTTTAGAGCTTTTGATTGAATATTATAAAACAGGAGACCTCAAAAAGTTTGACGAATATTGTATCGAATGGGTTAAAGATACCGAATCGATGATCGATATAACGAATGGATTTATTGAGACTTATGGCGATCCGCTCGGGTATCGTGCTTCTTATGAATCGGTGGTTTCGTTTAAGGATTTGGAGGCAACAAAAAGAATTAAAGCTATAAGCGATAATGCACAATGGTTCGAGGATAATTCGCCATTAATGCCGCAGCATAAAAAGAAAAATGTAACCGGTATTTCAGGTAAAGTAATAACGGTGGTTTCGGAATCGGGCGATGCATCTCCATCTACACCAATAGGAATCAATCTACCAAATGCCGATTGGATTAGAAAAGATTACGGATCGAAATCGGTAAATCTGGGAAATATAGTTCATGCATATAATATGGCATCTGCCACGAGCGGTGTTTTAGAGGAATTTGCTTATAGCGATGAGCAGATAAAAAGAGGAAAAGAGTTTGGGGCTTTGAGCGATGATCTTCATACTGATATGCACGAAGTAATCGGTCATGCTTCGGGGCAATTAAATCCGGGCATCGGACAGCCGAACGAAACTTTAAAAAATTATTCTTCCACTTTGGAAGAAGCTCGTGCCGATCTTGTTGCGTTATATTATATCTTCGATAAAAAATTAGTTGATATCGGAGTAATGCCATCGCTCGAAGCCGGTAAAGCTCAGTATGATTCATATATACGAAATGCGCTCCTTACTCAACTTGCACGGATTAAGCCGGGTGATAATATTGAAGAAGCACACATGCGTAATCGTATGCTTATTGCTCAATGGGCTTATGAAAAAGGAATGAAGGATAACGTTATAGAAAAGAAAATCAAAGATGGAAAAACATATTTTGTTGTCAATGATTATGAAAAATTAAAAACACTATTTGGTGATCTGCTACGCGAAATTCAACGAATTAAATCAGAGGGTGATTTCCAATCAGGTAAAAATCTTGTTGAGACTTATGGAGTGAAAGTAGATCCAGTAATTCATAAAGAAGTATTGGAGCGTTATGCTAAATTAAAGATTGCTCCTTATGCGGGTTTTATTAATCCGGTATTAAAACCTGTTATGGATGGCAATACGATCAAAGATATAATTGTGGAATATCCCGATGATTTTACTAATCAGATGATCTATTATTCAAATAAGTTTTCGTTCCTGCCGACATATAATTAATAGGTAATTCGCCCAAAGATCATTGCCGTGAGAAATATTCTCACGGCAATTTATAATTCATTGATACTACTTAACTAAAATCATTTTTTTAGTAATAATTGTGGCAGGAGTAATAATGCGGTAAAAATATATTCCTGTTGAGAGATTACTTCCATCGAATTTTATATTATGTTTTCCCGCTTCAAACATTCCGTCTGCTAATCTTGCTGCTTCTCTTCCTAAGGCATCATAAACTATAAGTTTTATATTACCGCTTTGAGGCAGAGCAAAACTAATTGTAGTAGTGGGATTAAACGGATTTGGATAATTCTGAAATAATTCAAAACCGCCTGGAATCGATTGTATCTCCTTAACTGATGTTAGATAATC
>CALDDL010000141.1 GCA_937936675.1 uncultured bacterium | reverse complement strand
GGAACTTTATCATACTTAACATTATAGATAAATCCGGGTTCACGTAATATAGTCGCCATCCAGCCATTACCTTCATTCATTGCAATTTCAACGGCTTTCTGCCCTACTTTATAAGCTTCGTCTAAATCAACCGTAGAGGCATAAATCATAGTATCTCTTTGATCTGTACCCATTACTTGACCACGAGAAGCACCTTTGGCTTTTAGTCCTTTTGCGTTAAGATAATTAACTACCGATTGATAAACGGACATTTTGCTTGAGCCAAAGGAAGTATGACCGAAAGCATCTTTCACTTCCCCAATATCTCCTATATCAAAACCTTCACTAATTACAACAATACATCTACCGTCTTTTACTAATTGATCGTTAACGTTATCAGCAAGCTGTTCAATTGATACGTTAGATTCAGTCATATAAATTTGCAGAGGCATCTCACGATTAGGATCGGCAAGACGTGCTGCCGCAGGGATATATCCGATTTTACGACCCATTGCTTGTAACACAAGAACCGGGTCAGCAGGGCTTGAACCCATATTCTCTTCATTTGCATTCTGAACTAAATAAGACCAATATCGTGCAACACTTCCATAGCCGGGTGTATGATCAATTAATTTAAATTCACTATCACCTACATCATTATCAATTGTTTTTGGAACACCGGTAGCGACTAATTCTAATCCTTTTTCCTTTGCTAATTCGCTTACCTTAAAAGCTGTATGCTGCGAATCGTTTCCTCCGATATAAAAAAAGTATCCTATATCATGAGCTTTTATTACTTCCATAACTCTTTCGAAATCTTTCTTCTGCTTGTCCTTTAATTTATATCGACAAGTTCCGATACTTCCGGCAGCGGGAGTTGTTCTAAGTAGAGCAATTTCATCTTCGCTTTGAGCCGAAAGATCCATTAATTCTTCTTTAAGCACACCTTCAATCCCATGCCAGCCTGCATAAATTTTACCGAACTTATCCGGAAACATTTTGCATGTATCAATAATTCCTCGAAGTGAATTATTAATTACAGGAGAAGGTCCACCTGATTGCGCTATAATAACATTCTTAGGCATTTATATTATCCTGATTATTAAATTCTATTTTATGAAGTAAATATAATTTTCAAAAAATTATTAAACACCGCTATACGAACTAAATCCGCCATCGACAGGGATAATAACACCTGTAACAAATTTAGAAATATCGGAGCTAAGATATAGAAGCAACCCTATCAAGTCTTCCGGATTGCCAAATTTCCCCATTGGAGTTTGAGCAATAATTTTATTCCCTCTTGGGGTTAGTTCTTTGGTATTTTCATCTATTAATAAAAATTCATTTTGCTTAGTTAAAAAGAATCCCGGTGCAATTGCATTAACTCTGATATTGGTTTTTGCAAAGTGAACAGCAAGCCATTGAGTAAGATTATTAATAGATGCTTTTGCAGCTGAATATGCCGGAATCTTAGTAAGGGGTCTAAATGAATTCATCGAAGAGATATTGATTATTGAGCCGCCACGATTAATCATATCCTCTGCGAATACCATTGTAGGCAATACAGTCCCCAGGAAATTGAGATCAAATACACTTCGGAATCCTTCTATATCTAATCCGAAAAATGTTTTTTCTAAATTATTAAG
>CALDDL010000140.1 GCA_937936675.1 uncultured bacterium | reverse complement strand
TAGCCATAAATTCATAAGAAGTACCCTCGGCGGCAGTTGTAGTAATTCTTATTTCACCTCTATCTTCCATTGGAGAGAGCTCGCTTGGAATCATCATTCCAAAAAGAAAAATTACTCCTATTGCACCTGTCATTATTATAAAAGCTACCCATCGGCGTTTCATAAACTTTGCAAGCGAACTGCGGTAATTGCTTTCAAGCCATGTAAAAAACGGTTCAGTCTTATAATAGAACTTCGAGTGCTTTGTTTTTTTCTTTAATATTCTTGTCGAGAGCATCGGAGTGAGGGTAAGAGCTACAAATGAAGAAATAATAACCGAGCCCGCAATTACAACTCCAAACTCAACGAAAAGTCTCCCCGTAATACCCTGCAAGAACATAATTGGTAGGAATACAGCCGCTAGAGTGATAGTCGTGGAGATAATAGCGAAGAATATTTCCGCGGTCCCTTTTTCACCGGCTTGAATCGGTTCCATTCCCTCTTCAATTTTTCTAAAAATATTTTCGAGCACTACGATAGCATCATCGACTACAATACCAATAGCAAGCACAAGCCCCAGTAATGTCAAAACGTTTATAGAAAAATCCGCCAGATACATAATAAAAAATGCACCAATGATACTTACCGGGATTACAATTATTGGAATAAGCGTTGTTCTCCAATCCCTAAAGAATAAATAAATAATGATTATCACTAATCCGAAAGCTATAAGGATTGTTTCTCTTACCTCCGAAACGGAAGCACGAATATATTTAGTTACATCGAAACCGATTCCTAAAGTGATATCGGCAGGTAGATCTTTTTTTATATCTTCAATTCGCTTATAAAATTCATCGGCGATTTCGATATAATTAACTCCGGGTTGTGGAATAAGAACAACACCAACCATCGGAATGCCGTCTCGCTTTAATATTGTTCTTTCATTTTCGGGATATAATTCAGCTTTTCCAATGTCGCTAAAACGGACAAGAACTCCGCCCGCATCTTTGATAATAAGATTATTAAAATCTTCGACTGTAGTTAATCGACTTTTTGTTCTAACAGTTAGTTCAGTATTATTACCCTCAATTCTGCCCGAAGGCAGTTCAATATTTTCGCGTGTAACTGCACTTCTGATCTCAACGGGTGTAATTTTATAAGCAGCTAGTTTAGCAGGATCCATCCAAAGACGCATTGAATATCGCTTCTGCCCCCAAATCTGAACGTTACTTACACCATTAATTGTCTGAAGCCGCTCTTTAAATATATTTTGAGCATAGTCAGATAGTTCGAGTAAATTCCTATTGCTGCTCTGAATATTAAGAAAGACAATCGGTACTGCATCAGCATCAGCTTTAGTAACAATAGGGGGATCGGCATCGGGAGGAAGATTGAAGCGTGCTCTTGATACTCGGTCTCTCACGTCATTTGCTGCATCTTCGAGATCGATACTTACATCAAATTCTACCGTTACACTGCTGCTTCCATCCCGGCTTGTCGATGTAAGTGATCTAATTCCTGCGATACCATTAATCTGCTCTTCGAGTGGTTCTGTAATTTGCGATTCAATTACGTCTGCATTCGCTCCGGGATAACTTGTTGACACATTTATTATCGGAGGATCTATACTCGGATATTCTCTAATTCCAAGATATGTATAGCCGATTACTCCAAAGAGAACTATCAGAATCGACATTACAATCGCTAGAACAGGTCTGCGAATGCTTAATGAAGATAAACTCATTACTTAACCTCCTTTAAGCTCACGGGAGTTTTGGGACGTAACTGAACAATTCCCGAAGTTATTACCGTATCTCCTTTGCTTAAACCCGATAAAACTTGAACATTCCTCTCGGTTCGGATTCCGGTCGTAACAATTGAAGGCATTGCAA
>CALDDL010000139.1 GCA_937936675.1 uncultured bacterium | reverse complement strand
TAGCCATAAATTCATAAGAAGTACCCTCGGCGGCAGTTGTAGTAATTCTTATTTCGCCCCGATCTTCCATTGGTGAAAGCTCGCTTGGAATCATCATACCAAAAAGGAAAATAAAAGCAATCGCACCGGCCATTATAACAAAAGCAACCCATCTGCGTTTCATAAATTTAGCAAGTGATGTGCGGTAGCTATTTTCGAGCCACGTAAAAAATGGTTCCGTTTTATAATAAAACTGCGAGTGCTTTGTTTTTTTCTTTAATATACGAGTGGATAGCATAGGAGTAAGAGTAAGTGCAACAAATGCTGATATTATTACCGAGCCTGCAATCACAACACCAAACTCAACAAAAAGTCTTCCGGTAATACCTTGCAAAAACATAATAGGAAGAAAAACAGCAGCCAATGTAATTGTGGTAGATATAATAGCAAAGAAAATTTCCGATGTACCTTTAGTTCCAGCTTCAATCGGATCCATTCCTTCTTCAATTTTTCTAAATATATTTTCGAGCACTACAATTGCATCATCTACCACAATACCAATAGCAAGCACAAGCCCAAGTAACGTTAAAACATTAATAGAAAAATCCGCCAAATACATTATAAAAAAAGATCCTATAATACTAACGGGTATTACAACTATCGGTATTAGTGTAGTCCTCCAATCTCTAAAAAACAGGTAGATAATTATTATCACAAGTCCAAAGGCTATAAGTATTGTTTCTCTTACCTCCGAAACGGAAGCACGAATATATTTAGTTACATCGAAACCGATTCCTAAAGTGATATCGGCAGGTAGATCTTTTTTTATATCTTCAATTCGCTTATAAAATTCATCGGCGATTTCGATATAATTAACTCCGGGTTGTGGAATAAGAACAACACCAACCATCGGAATGCCGTCTCGCTTTAATATTGTTCTTTCATTTTCGGGATATAATTCAGCTTTTCCAATGTCGCTAAAACGGACAAGAACTCCGCCCGCATCTTTGATAATAAGATTATTAAAATCTTCGACTGTAGTTAATCGACTTTTTGTTCTAACAGTTAGTTCAGTATTATTACCCTCAATTCTGCCCGAAGGCAGTTCAATATTTTCGCGTGTAACTGCACTTCTGATCTCAACGGGTGTAATTTTATAAGCAGCTAGTTTAGCAGGATCCATCCAAAGACGCATTGAATATCGCTTCTGCCCCCAAATCTGAACGTTACTTACACCATTAATTGTCTGAAGCCGCTCTTTAAATATATTTTGAGCATAGTCAGATAGTTCGAGTAAATTCCTATTGCTGCTCTGAATATTAAGAAAGACAATCGGTACTGCATCAGCATCAGCTTTAGTAACAATAGGGGGATCGGCATCGGGAGGAAGATTGAAGCGTGCTCTTGATACTCGGTCTCTCACGTCATTTGCTGCATCTTCGAGATCGATACTTACATCAAATTCTACCGTTACACTGCTGCTTCCATCCCGGCTAGTTGATGTAAGCGATCTAATTCCCGCAATACCATTAATTTGTTCTTCGAGCGGTTCTGTAATTTGCGATTCAATTACATCTGCATTCGCTCCGGGATAACTTGTTGATACGTTTATTATTGGAGGATCAATACTTGGATATTCTCTTATTCCAAGATATGTATAACTGATTACTCCGAAAAGAATAATCAATATAGACATTACAATCGCTAGAACAGGTCTGCGAATGCTTAATGAGGATAAACTCATTACTTAACCTCCTTTAAGCTAACGGGAGTTTTAGGGCGGAGCTGAATAATTCCTGAAGTTATTACCGTATCTCCTTTGCTTAAACCCGATAAGACTTGAACATTCCTCTCGGTTCGGATTCCGGTCGTAACAATTGAAGGCATTGCAA
>CALDDL010000138.1 GCA_937936675.1 uncultured bacterium | reverse complement strand
CACGTGCTAATGTTTGGTATCGTGCTTTTTTAATAACTGAATAGATAAGTAAAGATAAATCTCTGCTTTATATAATATACCTGTGGGCAATATCGAGCAAGGATTTATTTTTATTTACTATAATTAAAGAAAAAGGGAATAGCAGATATAAATGCTATTCCCTTTTTTATTATAAAAAATTGATTGCGACCTTTGAATAGAAGATATTATTCCATCAAAGCCGAATATACGAGTACAATAAATTTCTTATTAAGATCGTTAAAAGTATTAGGAAGCTTTTGCAATACTAATTGAGCCGAGATCTTTTTCACAGGGTCATTAAAATAAGAAGAAGAAAAAGCTCCGCTCCAATAATAAGATCCAACCGAATAAGGAAGAAGAGCAGCTCCTTCGGGAGTAACGACTTCAAAGCCGAGACCAAATTTATTCGGTCCGCGAGTTGTTGCATCTCCAATCTGTTTTTGCGTCATAAGGCGGATTGTTGCAGGACTTAATAATCTATGACCGTTGAATTCACCTTCATTTATAACCATTTGAAGGAATTTAATATAATCGATAGCAGTGGAAACCAATCCTGCACCGCCTGAAAAATATTTACCATCTTCTTTTACCCAATCGATACCTTCGGTTTTGAGATTAATAAGCTTACCGGTAGAATCTTCTGTAGCCACAGTTAAAAGTCGGTTCGATTTCTCTTTCGGCAGATAGAAATATGTATTTTCCATTCCGAGCGGATCAAATATTCTTGTTTTCAAAAACTTATCGAGCGGCATACCGGAAACAACTTCCACAAAATAACCGAGAACGTCTATATTTAATCCGTAGGTGAACTGCTCGCCCGGTTGATGTAATAATGGCGATGAGGCAATTTTAGCTACTTGATCTTTTAGGGAATGATTAGGATAACCGATACCGGAGATAACACCTTTCTTTGAATAGATTGCGTTACTTGTGGGAGAACCGATTCCCGCGTAACCAATTCCCGATGTGTGAGTAAGTAGATGTCGTATTGTAACAGGTTTATTTGGTTTAACAGTCGTGTAGGTTGTGTCCTCGGAGTTGAATTTATCAAGCACTTGAACATTTTTAAATTCAGGAATATATTTTGAGATCGGGTCATCGAGAAGGAATTTTCCTTCTTCAAAAAGTATCATAACGGCTGTGGATGTAATAGCTTTTGTCTGCGAGGCAATTCTGAAAATATCATCTTTTTGCATTGCTTCATTTTTATCGGCAGAGCGGTAACCGAATGCTTTATAATAAACTATCTTGCCATCTTTAACTATTATTGCCTCCACACCCGGGAGCTTTCCTTGATTGATATAATCGTTAAAAAAAATATCGAGTCTATTTAATCTTTCGCTCGAAAAGCCAACCGATTCGGGAGATACTTCTTTTAATTGTGCTTCGGTTTGTGATATAAAAACAAATTGAACGGTGAGAATAAATAATAACAAAGCAGAAATTTTCTTAATCAT
>CALDDL010000137.1 GCA_937936675.1 uncultured bacterium | reverse complement strand
CCAAGCATTTTGATTAATGAAAATTTCTACTCTATACGCTCCCGAAGAGGTTACAATGAATTCTGCATCGAAATTATCTATCGAATCGATAAGTTCACCATTTTTAATTAATCTGATAGTTGCCGAAATATTGGGCAATAATGTTTTTAGTTTAACCGATTTATTTAAAGGTACATAATCCCCCATTTGATAAATCTGATTATCGGATACTGCAAAAAATCTAAACCCGGAAGCATCTCCATGATAATAATTTGATATGTAACATCTCCCCTCTTTTAATGCACCGTAAATTTCTTTTTTGGCATTTTCTAAATTAGCTTCACCTTCGCCGGGAATAATTTTTTTTTCTACAAGAATATGAGTTCTAATTGATTTAAATAAGATTTTGTATGGAAAAACTTCTACCTCAAAAAAACCCAGTACATTAATTTTATGGGCATGCGCGTCAATACCACCAATGCCAATTACTTTTCTCGTTCGATTTAATTCATCCCATACTTTAAGAGTTTCTTCGGGTGGAGATGAGATCGATTTTAACGGATGAACAAAATAATTGTATTTATTTGCTTCGGTTAATCCTTCCATCCATTCGGACATGTGATTCCAGATTTCAATTCCAGTAAAATTATTTATACTCCAATCCACCCAAGGATATGGCGGATGTTCTTTCATAGAATTTCTTTTTTCGTGAGGATGTGCGAGGAAACCGATTCCGCCCATTTCATTTACTTTAGTAACGTATTCTTTTGCAGGCAGACGGGTTGAGATTGTTTTATTAATACCGAATGCGAGATAATGATTTTTATTTTCTTTATCATTTATCTCGCATCCAACTAGAAGCAATGTATTGCCATACCACTTTTCATAACCTTCATCTAAAGCCCTTAGAGTATTATGGTCTGTAAGGATAATAAAATCCAGACCTGTCTCTGCGGCGATGCGTGCAATCTCTTGAGCGTCCGCAGAGCCATCGGAAAAATGGGAATGAATATGAATTGCACTTACATACTCATACATAGCAGAGGTTCATTATTCAATTCAATCAACTACTTCAACTAAAGTAGTATATTGAGTGGTTTTTTCAATTACAAGATCCGAAAGTTTTGTTGTTAGGATGTCCACTCTTTCATCAAAATTTTCTTCACTGTTTTCAAATGATTCCATATTTGTCCAAAGGTAAACTTCTTCGAATGTATTTGTTTTATTCTTTTGTTCAAATACAATGTAACTTTCGAGTCCCTCTGCTTTTACGATGGATTTTAATTCCTTTACGATAGTTAAATATTCTGCTCTTTTTTCCGGAACAATACTATAACGAACAGAAAACATTACTTTACTCATTTAAGCCTCATTTCTAAATTGTTATTTCACCATTAAATACGATAATAGCCGGACCGGTCAATGAAACATCATTGAAATGTCCGTCTTCTAATTTAAAATCAACTTCTAATAAATCTCCATTTTTAACTAAGAGTTTAATTGGAGATTTATAATCATAATTCAAAACAGCAATAATAGCTGCCGCTACTGAACCTGTACCGCATGAAAGAGTTTCATTTTCTACTCCTCTTTCATAAGAACGTATCTTTACAACCTCTTCAGTTGTATCGATAAAATTTACATTTACTCCCTCAGGTCTGAAATCGTTATGAAAACGAATTTCCTTACCGAGTTCAAAAACGGGAAAATCATTTATATCAGTATAAGATGTTCGTAAATCTTTAGGATCGCGCAAAACATCTTTAATATCTATTACAACATGCGGCGAACCTGTATCAACATAAGAAGCATTTATTAATTGATTATTTGCTTTTATTTTGAAATTAAGTTTTGCTCTGCTAGGCGAATTTAGTGTAAATCTCAAAAGTCCATTTGCTAAGACTTCGCCGGAATATTTATTTCCATTTAAGAAAAAACTTACTTCATTACCCTCGAAAAGTTTTTCCTCACTGGCATATCTAATTATGCATCTACTTCCATTTGCGCATAAACTGCCTGTGGAACCATCAGCATTATAATAAGTAACTGCAAAATCAGCCTGATCAGAATTTCTATTAACTATTAAAACTCCATCACATCCAATACCATTATGTCTATCAGTTAACATTTTAATAGTTTCTTCAGTTAGAGATAGAGTAGGATTTAATTTATCATCAAATAAAATAAAATCGTTACCCGAACCGTTCAGCTTTGTAAAGTAAAATCGTTCCATATAAGAATCAAATTTAACGCAATAATATTGTTAAATCAATAAAATTAGAATATTTCTTGAGCCGATTAAATAAAAGATGTGAAAAGCTATAAAAGTGTTAAAGTCCATAAGTGAATTAAAGATTTTAATACTTTTTGAGAGAAGTATTAATTGAGATAAATAGTGGGATATTCTAAACTTTGCGCGAAATTTCTTTGAGCGAAACTGACGCTCCGCCCCGCCGCCGCTCGCTTCGCTCGCTGTTCCGCAAAAAAGTTTTCTTCGCAATTTTTTATTTTGCGCGCGCCCGATTTTTTCTTCTAAAAGGAAAAGAAAACTTTTTTGCGGGACTCTGCTCTGGACGAGCAGGGCGGCGGGGCTTCGTTTCGGCTCGGGCGAGGCGGAATTCCCCCCACACCCCCCTTCCGCCTCGCCCTCGCTTGGGCTGGCGAAATTTTTTGTGGCGGGCTT
>CALDDL010000136.1 GCA_937936675.1 uncultured bacterium | reverse complement strand
ATTTGCTACGTTGACCGATGCGGAGGTGAAGGCGATTGAGAAAAATTATAAACGAATATTCCTCAAAAAATAGCATATATAAATGGTGCGATTGCACTCCCCTGAGTTAAGATTATAAGTCCGCCGAGCAATACTAAAAATATTACTATCGGCAGAAGCCACCACTTTTTTCTCTCTCTCAAAAACTGCCACAGTTCTTTCATTATAGAAATCTTACTCATTAATTCCTCTTAACTTTTAAATATATATTTTGTTCGATCATACCGAGCCACTCAAATACTTTTACTAATATAATATTAATTACTATTAGGTTAACGCTGCTAATAAAAGCGCATTAAAATATGCTTGCAAAATTTAATAATTTATCTCGCTAGCAATATCGATAGACAATCTATCAGCTCTAGCAGATGCTCCATTAATAACACAATCGATTGCTTAACCCATTAAGCGCTTTATAAATCTCGAAGATTAAAACTGTTTCTCAGAACTTTCGCGGAAATATTCCGTCTTCTCTCTTTTTATCCAATATGAATTTTTCTTCTTATCCCATTTCATATCCAATAAATCCTTACCCGTGAGGCGCAAAATAAGTCCGATTGGAGTAATAATAATATAGAACAAAATCGAAAGTATCAATCGTGTCATTATGAATCCGAGCACCGCCGCAAGGGACATCCATGCGATATAAAAATGTTTAAGAGCTCTGGGTGCTGCAAACGCCAAGAGGAGCAGCAGCGCCGAAACACCAATAAAATAAGGGTAAGCGGGCTTATTGCGGTACATCAATAGCGCTCCGATAGCCAGCAGAACAATACCCACGGCATAACCGGCTTTCTTCTGCTCTTTAATATCGGGCTTAATATTTTTTATCTCTTCTATCAGCATTAGTCTAACTCAAATTCCTTTTTCCAATCGCTATCTTTTTCGATCGATTTTTGTTCTTCTTTATTAATTATAAAACTACCCATTACCAAGTAATCCATCTCGGTGCGCATGAAACAGGTGAAAGCTTCTTCGGGACGGTTGACTATCGGCTCGCCTCTCACATTAAAAGAGGTATTTACGATCACGGCGCATCCCGTCTTCTTCTCGAATGCCTCAATCAAATCGTGATAAAGCGGATTGCTAATTTTGCTTACTGATTGGATGCGCGCCGAATAATCCACGTGAGTAATGGCGGGGATATCGGAGCGGACAATATTGAGTTTTTCGATTCCCCATAATTTTTCCGATTCATTATTCATCGGTATCTGACGGTCTTTTTTCACTTCTGCCACCAATAGCATATATGGGCTTGGTCTATCGATCTCGAAATAATCCGAAATCTTTTCCTCCAGAACCGAAGGAGCGAATGGACGGAAACTTTCTCTGAATTTTATTTTTAGATTCATTATCGATTGCATCTTCGAAGAGCGGGCATCGCCAATAATGGTGCGGCTGCCGAGCGCACGAGGTCCGAATTCCATTTTACCCTGAAACCAACCGATCACTTTTTCGGAGGCGATGAGTTCGGCAGTTCTATTTATTAGGTCCTCACGGTCAGATGCTTTATAGTAAGGGATCGCTTTTGAATCAAGGTAAATTTGTATATAGTCATCGCTATAATCCGGACCGAGATAAGAGCCATTCTGGAAATCGCTGAAGGCGGTGTAGGAAGAAGAGGTATGCCCCGATCTCTCCGCCGGTTGCTCTGTGGAATAAGGTGGAGATTGCAAAGTAGAGTGATCGGCGGAATTATC
>CALDDL010000135.1 GCA_937936675.1 uncultured bacterium | reverse complement strand
CTCGGTAAATTAGGTTATATGCTTAAGGTTGTAAAAGGCGGAGTTAGCGGTAGCATAGACGAAGCACCAAATTATGATCCAAGGTTAAATTATAATTTTAAGTTCAATGAAGGGATCGAAAATATCCGCAACTATGATTTTGCCGAAGGTTATTTAAGGTATTACGATGAGCCGACTGAAAATATGAATTACTCATTTCAGATTGGAAGAGAGAAAGTCCGTTTTGGTTATGGTTATAGCAATTCGCTCGTTCTTACGGGAGACCATGCTTATATCGATTTTATTAGAATCGGATTTAGTTATGGTGTATTCAGGTTCACGTCCTTTCATGGTTCAACGGTAGGTGATTTTAGCGAAGTAAGAGATAGCAACTACACTAAATATATTGCGGCAAATGTATTTACCTTATCAATCCCAAAGTTTATCGATTTCTCGCTTGGAGAACAGATAATTTATTCGGGCAGAGGGCTTGATCTCGCTTATCTCAATCCATTTTCATTTTATAAATTTACCGAGATGTCGCTTCAAGACAGAGATAATGGAATTTTATATTTAGATTTACAGACACACTTTTTAAGAAATTTTGAGATTCAAGGTACGTTTTATTTGGATGAAGATATACTATCAAATCTTCAGGATATGTCTCGCTTCTCAAATAAAACCGCATATCAATTAGGATTTATATGGTACTCGCCATTTGATTTCTCAGATTTTTCGTTTAGTGCCGAGTTCACTAAAATTCGTCCTTATGTATATTCACATACGAATTTGAAAAATGCCGTTACCGCTTATGGAGGTAATCTTGGGCATCGCATCGGTCCAAATGCTGAAGAATTAATGGCTCGCATTACATATAATTTTAGCGATCGATTGAGATTCGAACTTGAATATACAAATACTCGTTCGGGCGAAAATGTTGTTGATTCTAGCGGCGACTTGATTAAAAATGTGGGCGGTGATTCTAAAGTCCCTCATCGAATGGATATCGATTCTAATGAAGCTTATTTCCTTGATGGCATTAAAATAAATAAGTCGAATTTCAAATTGCTCGTAAGATATGAACCTTTAAGAAATATTATTTTTGATTTTATTGCTAATTACTCAAATCAAAATAATATCTCCTATGATAGAAGCAATGATTTGACGTATGGAATGGTAAAGATGTATCTTCAATTCTAATACGATTAAATCAAGATTGAATTTCAAATAATGGTACATATCCGGAATCTTTTATAATTTTTTGTCCAATCGGACTTAGTACCCAATCGACGAAATCCTTTAATGCACCGCTCGGATTTGTCAGAAGATAAAAATGTAGATATCTATTTATCGGATATCGATCGTTTCTGACATTTTCTTCTTTAGGTGAAACCCCATTAATGCTGGCGTGATATTTCAATGATTCTGAAACTAAACCTCCATAGCCGATTGCATTTTCATTCTCGGCTATTTTTTCTATTACTTTATCTGTGGTAGTTACTGTAATAACACTCGAAGTATATTCTTCACCTTCTAAAATATGTTCCTTAAAATAAAGATAAGTTCCGGAGTTAGGAGTTCTTACAACGGGAACTATTAAAGCATTCCTACCGCCAATCTCTTTCCAATTTTTTATTTTACCGGTATAGATTTTTTTTAATTCCTGAATCGTAAAATCATGTTTCGGATTCTTTGGATTGATATAAACGCTCAATCCATCTTTAGCAATTAAATATGAAACTCCAAGAGTGGAATATTTTGATGCGATCATTTTAATCTCTTCGGGCTGAAGTGGTCTTGAAGCAATACAAATATCTACTTCACGATTAATTAGAGATTTAATTCCCGAGGATGATCCTCCTCCTTCTACATAGATAGATACTCCGGCATTATTTTTCATATATTCTTCTGCTAAGTATTCTGTGAGATTCAGCATCGTATCAGAACCTTTAATTTTAATAACGGCAACATTAGTCTGAGATGACGAGCAGGCATTAATAAAAACTATAATTAATAATGGAAAGAAAATTTTAAAAATAGATTTCATCTTTTCTCCGCGATCGATCTGAGTCTTTGATTAATAAAAGGAGAACCTTTTTTCCATTCGGGAACTTCGGCTGAATTAGAAAGTAATTGAATAAAATTAAATAACAGATCAATATGCTGCATTGAAGCATCATAATTTATATATCGACTCAGATCATCAAAAGGAGAGTGATAATAATCAAAATAATATTCAATCATTTTATTTATTCCTTCCTCGCTCGAGATATTTTCATATTTAGTCCCTTCTAAAATTAAAATCGAAGGGATGCCGGCGAGTGCAAATGCGAATTGATCTGACTGAGTAAATGCTTCTTCGGAAGCAAATTCTCTTGGTATCGAATCCATTACTAAATTCATATTATTATTTGTTTTAATAAGCGATTCTTCCAAAGTAGAATAATTACTTCCCACACCTACTACGCTTTTGAATTTATCAAATGAAGCAATACCGTCAATATTAATATTTGCAATAGTTTTATATAACGGGACAATAGGATTATCGGTATAGTAACGAGCACCGAGCAGACCTTTTTCTTCACCGGTAAGCAGAATAAAAATTATTGATCTTTTTGGTTTATATTCTTCTTTAGAAAAAAGTTTTGCAATTTCTAGAAGAGCCGCCACTCCCATAGCGTTATCATAAACTCCATTATAAATCGAGTCCCCTCTTATTGCGGGACCGATGCCAAGATGATCATAATGAGCAGAAACAATGATATAGGAATCTTTCAATTGGGAATCGCTTCCTTCAATTATCCCAACTATATTCGAAGCAACAAAATCTCTTTCCTTAAACTCGCCTTTAAAAGAAAGTGAACACTTCAATGGAAAACTTTTAATTTGAGTTAAAGAGTGCATTCGGAGAATTTCTTTATAATTATAACCGGAATCCTTAAAAAGTACTTCGGCTCTCTCCGGATTAAGAAGGATACTTAACGAATTAGAAGGAGTATATGCTAAGGTTACATTTTCAAATGAGAAAAGTAAAATTGTTTCTTCCCAACTGTAATATTTGGAATCGGCAAGATTAGGGATTAAAATGCTGCCTCTTGCGCCTCTTGCTAGTGCGGTTCTCTGTTTCGCTTCGAATGATGAATAAACAGTAGATTCATTACCGGCAAAGTATTCGGGGTTATCTGATTTTGGTTCTCCATCAAGATAGGCAACTATCTTACCTTCGACATCGATGCTTTGATAATCATTATAATCAAATTCTGGTGCAACAATTCCATATCCTGCAAAGACAATTTCTAATGGCTTCGGTACAAAAGTTTGTTCGCCCGATACATATAATAAATAATCTTCTTTTAATTTTAGTTTTTCAATCTGAGTTCCGTGAAAAATATTTAGTACCGATGATTCAAGCGGAATACCGCCATGCATAGGAATATACTGATAATAACTATTTTTTTGAGTGATTGTTGAGAGTCCAATCTGTTCATATTCAAGTGCTAGGTATTTAGCTGCAAGATTCCCCCCGGCAGTTCCCGTTCCTCTTCCTTCAAATAAATCGCTTCCTAGAAAATTTAAATTTCTTTTGAAAGAATCTCGTGATAGTTCTTTTAAAACCGAACTACTTTGTGCCGGAACTTCACAGCTAAGGAATAATATGATAATAAATAATGATTTCATAAAGAAGTAAAATAAAGGAATTTTAATAAAAAAGGAGATAAAAAAAATTCCCCCCCCAGTAGTCTAAAGTTTTCACATTAGATGGAGGGAGAATGAGGGCGAGATGTGATTTTTTACTTAAACGTTTTTTTCAAACAAAAACAAAAAATTTTCTACCTCCAACATCTGATTTATTTTTATTTAATGCAAGTCCATTTTGAATGCACTTATTAAAAATTTTATAAAAAGTTCATTTTTGGGCAATACTTTTTAAATTTATTTAAAAATTCTGACACTTAATTGGTAAAGTGAAGCTAAAAGTAGTGCCTTCACCTTTAGAACTCTCAACCCAAATTTTACCATTATGTTTTTCTACAAATTCTTTGCAGAGAATTAAGCCTAGTCCGGTGCCTTTTTCTTGAGATGTTCCGAGAGAACTGTGATTAACATCTAACCTGAATAATTTGGATTTTGTTTCTTCATCCATTCCAACTCCGGTATCCGATACATTAATTAATGCCATAGAACCTTGTGGAGTAGCATCAATTGTAATAGAACCACCTTCGGGCGTAAACTTAATTGCATTAGTGATCAGGTTTCGGAAAATAGTATCGGTCATATCCTCGTCTGCTTCAATATTAATTATTTTATCCACCTCATTCACCAAAGAAATTTCTTTTTTAGCTGCCGTCTGTTTTAGAAGTTCAAAGTTTTGATTAACCAAATTATGTATATTGATAATGCGTGGTGAAAAATCTATTCTTCCTGTTTGAGAGCGAGACCACTGCAATAAATTTTGAAGAAGATTATGGGAAAGATTAGCGGAGTTCTGCATCTCCTCGATATAATAAATTTTTTCTTCTTCGGTAAGTTCCTGAAAATCGCTTAATAGAAGTTCAGAGAATCCAAGTATAGTAATAAAAGGATTGCGTAGATCATGTGCAATAATCGAAAAGAATTTATCTTTCGTCATATTGAGTTGTTTTAATTCTTCGGTATATCTATTAATCTCTTCGTTGGCTCTTCTTCTTTGAAAAACTTGTGCTATCTGTTCGGAAACATATATCAGAATCTGCATATCTTCATAAGTATAAGCATTTGGATTCTCATAATCTTGAAGAGCAATTACACCAAAAGTTTCACCTTGGATTTTAAGAGGGACGCCCATCCAAATAGCTTGAGGTTCGCCGACTAATTCTACTTCTCCTTTATCGCGAAGCTCTGCGTCTTTTGCGGCATCAACTAAAATAGCTTTACCTGTTTTAATTACATACTCTGTCAAACCCTTACCGATATTATATTCTATCTCATCTAGCGTATCATATTTATCAACAAAGTAGGCTAATTTAATTGTGTTTTTATTTTTATCAAAAAGTGCAATATAAAAATTTTCGGCAGGCATCAGTTCGGAAATAATAGAATGAATCTCCTGATAAAAGAGCTCAAAACTTTCTATACTTATTGCTGCTTCCGAAACCTTGAAAACGGCTTCTTGAGTTTTATAGATTTTCTTATCTTCGGTTACGTCTCTTGATATTCCAAAAGTACCAATAATTTTTCCATTCTCATCGAATAGTGGAAGCTTTGTAGTCGATGCCCATGTTACCTTGCCATCTTGAAAAACTTCTTTTTCTTCTTTATTGATTAAAGGTCTTCTTGTTTTGATTATACTCTGTTCATCATTGAAAGCTTCGCTTGAATGTTCTTTACCGAAAATATCGGCATCCGATTTACCGATCAATTCTTCGGGATAGCTAAATCCAAGTTTTTTTGCCGCGGCATTATTTACTTTAATAAATCTGCTTTGTAAATCTTTAAAATAGATGCTATC